>JALOQW010000102.1 GCA_025459275.1 Pirellula sp. | reverse complement strand
CCCGGTTGAGTGCCATTGTCCCTTGGTGATCGACTCGAGGAGTTGTCGAATGACGCCGTGGACATGGTAGGGGGCGTTGACTGGGCCACCGTGGCCGGGCTGGCTGGTGTCGAGGGTTGGAGTTCGATTCCTCGTGGCTCGATCGGAGGTGTGTTCGCAGGGAGGTCTGGATATCGGAACCGAATCGCAACGGACTCCACTTGAGCTTGGAGTTCCGGAGAATTGACCATGACATCGCCGTTGGCTGCGATCGCATCCGGCACAAACTCCGGAAGTTTCTCTCCCTCGAAGTGAGGGGCTAAACGCTGGGCTAGCGCTCCTTCGACGGGAAGCACCCACATGTTGAGCGTTTCTGCAATGAATCGTCCTCGAAGAGAACTGCTGACGTTGGCACCTCCTTCGATCTGGATCAGGTCGCGCTCTTCATGGGGACGAATGACCAGACGTTTGCTCCAACGCATCGACCACAACTCTTGCGGCGTATCCATCTGCGCGATGCCGATGCCATCGGCGACGACCCATCCCAATCTCTTGATCGTTGGTTCGCCGGATGTGCGGATCAAATCGGCGTTCTGAAACTGAACTTGAGGAGAGGAAATCTGCAGCGACTCGCGCTTCAGATAGACCCTGGAAGAGTTGCGAGGAGCGGTACCTGGAAGCGCGTTGCTGAGCGTGACCATTCCATGGATGAAATCCATGATCAAGTGCTGTCCGTTGGCTTCGGCTTGCATGCCAGGTGCAAGCATCCGAACCCAGTTTGTTTGGTCGTTGATGTCTCGTCCTGGAGCGCCAGTCGCTTCGATGCGATCGATGCGCCATCGGTTCGACTCAGGAGGTGCCGTTGGGGATGGGACAGGACCCGCATTGGGTAAGCCGAGGGTTAACTTAAGTTCCTGGCAGTCAAATGTGTCGACAGGCAATCCCTCCACGCGATGCTCCATGTGAACGCCGTTCTTGAGTGTCGCAAGGGATTGATGAAACTGGAAAACAAACGTGCCGCCACACTTAAGCGATGCCGTTGCCGGCTGAAGCTGGCTACCGGGATGGCGCTGGCTGGGCCATAGTCCGCCCGGTTTGAGCGCCATGTCGACTCGGTCCACGTAGAAGAGTTCGAGATAATCGAGTCCAGCAAAAGGGGAAGCATCGGCTGCGGATGTGGAGGCTGCGTCCGCGAGGAGATCTCGATCCATGTAGATAGAAAGATACCTCCCTTCGATTGTGGAGCTACCGAGTCGCATCTGAATCGGTTCCGTGGTCCACACCTGTCGCTTGTCAATCCGCATATCGCGGGTCTCGATGAGCAACTCACCCGAGGCGCTGGAGTCATCTGCCGGCGCATAGATCTTGATATCACCGAGCAATTGACCGTTGACCACTGGTGGCGGTTGGCCGGTGGCCCAGTCAAAAGGGGTTTTGAATTGGATTTCCGCACCCTTAGGGTTCTCGATGAAAATCGCTTTCTTCCCACCGTCGGCGGTACTTTGCGGAATGACGATCGTGAGCGGCTTGAATCTCCATCGAGTATCGCTGATCTGTTCTCTCTCTTTGTAAAGAAGGATGCTCTGATCACGTTCGATCACCAAGGGATTGTTCCGTTGCCAGGCACCTTCGACAAAATAAGCTTCCCACCACTTGAGATTGGTTCGCGTGGGCTTTTGATGATGAACCAAGTGGGAAACTTGCTTCGGAGATTTGGGTTCCAGGTATGGAACAATCCAGAAATGGTAGGCTGCGAACCCTACGAGCAATGGGACCAGAATCTGGATGTAATGTCGAAGGAATCTCATGCGAGCCGATTTGGAATAAAGTCATCCCACCGGCTCTTGGCCTTAAGCAGACGCTCAATCAATTCCCGAACCGCTCCACGCCCCCCAGGAGCTTGCATTACCCAACGTGCCGCCTGCTTGACTTCCGGCGCCGCGTCGGCCACCGTCGCGCTCAGTCCTACTTCATACATCACCGAGAGGTCGGGCAAATCATCCCCGATGTAGCAGACTTCGCTTGGATCCACTCCCGCGCTGGCCATCATTTCTTTGGCGGCGGGTAGTTTCTCGGAGTAGCCTTGTCGGACCATTTGGATTCCAAGTTCCGCGGCACGCAATTTGACGACTTGAGAGTTCCTGGCTGTCAACAACCCGAACTCGAAGCCGGCCTTGCGCCATAACTTGATGGCATGTCCATCGCGCACGTAGAAGGACTTACTCTCAACTCCGGCGTTGTCGATCACGATCGAGCCGTCCGTCAACACGCCGTCCACGTCGGACAGGATGAATCGAATGGGCTTCGCAAGATCTGTATCTCTCGGTGCCATATCGTGTGCCTCTTTATCTCAACGGACCAAAGATACGGAGTGTGGATGGGCCATCGAGCCATTCATCGTCTTCGGAATCCTGATGGCGGTCCCCTGAAGAGAGACTCTTGCCGTCTGAACTCGTCTCAATCCCGAGTAGATCCGTGATGTCGATCATTCCCACGGGTTGATCGCGATCATTGATGACTGGCAACTCACTGATCTTCCGATGCGTCATGATGCTGATCGCATCATTCAGTCTGGCGCCCGCTTCGATCGCCGAAAAATGGGTGGTCATACGGGTGGCGACCGGTTGGTCCAACTCCGACTCGCAACGTTGTTCAAGAATTCGGGCTAAATCGCTGTCGGTAAAGATTCCTTGCAAACGTTGATCGGAGTCGAGGATCATGACGGCTCCGGAGCGACGCCCTGGCTTGGACGCTTCGACGAGCGTTTCACGAATTGTCGCTTCGATGCGCCCTACTCGGCAGTCGGAGAGTGGTCGCATCACTTCGTCGACGATCGCCAGTTTCCGACCAAGGGCTCCGCCAGGATGTAGTTCGGCAAAATCGTCGGTTCGGAAACCCTTGGCTTCGCTGACAACCATCGCCAAGGCATCCCCCAAGGCCAACATCGCCAAAGTGCTTGTCGTCGGTGCCAAATTGTGGCGGCATGCTTCGCGCATCGGTGGCAGGATCAAGGAAACATCCGCAGCCCGGGCGAGTGGGCTGTTCGGACCGCTCGTGATGGCGATCAAGCCTGCGGATCGGCGGGTCAGGATCGGCAATAAGTCGACGATTTCTCTAGTGGTTCCGCTGTTCGAGAGAATAAGGAGCATGTCTGTCGAACCAATACAGCCAAGGTCCCCATGCAATGCTTCCGCAGGATGCAGGAAATGAGATCTTGTCCCTGTCGACGCAAAGGTAGCCGACAGCTTTCGACCAACGAGTCCCGCTTTGCCAATCCCGCTGACGATTAGCGCACCGCGCATCTGCACGATACGATCGACCGCGATCGAAAACTCGTCATCCAGTCCACTCGCAAGCCTTTTTAGTGCTTCGGTACCATGATCGATTATGGAGCGACCGCGTTCCATTCGCGCCTGCCGCTCCCATTGAACAGAATGGTTCTTTCTCGCCGATGACTCCATGACCTATGGCTAATCCTTGCCCTTGCGTATTGCGACCCAACCTCGCGCGTCCTCGCGCTTGAGAAGCACCATACCATTTCCCAACCGACGCAACAACGTCGATCGGATTGCATGCATTTGAGACGCGTCGAGGTTCCGAATGAACTTCTTGCTTCGAGCGTTCTCGTAATCATCATGGCCACGCCCTCGTAGCCACCGTGGCCACGCCCTCGTAGCCACCGTGGCCACACGGTGGAGGCTCACTCGTAGCCACCGTGGCCACACGGTGGATGCTCTACTGACCCAGTAGGCTGCTTTATAACCCGATAGAGCGCGCGGATCCACCATCTGGCGATGATGGCTACGGAGATGATGGCTACGGAGATGAGGGCTACGAGGGGGGCGGCATCTCATCGTCGAGGATCTCCGGCGCATACGGGCTATCCAGCATTTGGAGATAGCTATCATAACGCCTGGGGTCCAAACGGCCGTCGGCGACGGCGTCTTTGACGGCACAGTCGTTTTCGTGCTGATGCGAGCAGTTGGGATATCGGCAATGGGATGCGAATGGACGAATGTCTCGAAACAGGCCGGTAAGTTCTTCGGCCACGATGTCCCATAACTGGAACTGACGCACACCCGGGGTATCCACGATGGCCCCTCCGCCTGGCAAATCGAACCATTCGGCGGTCGTTGTCGTGTGTTTCCCTTTCTGGTTCTCCTGGCTCACCGCTTGAACGCGTTGATTCAGTCCCGGAGCGATCGCGTTGAGAATGGACGATTTGCCGACACCGCTTTGTCCCAGGACCACACTGGTGCACCCACTTGTTAATCGTCGAAGTTGTTCCATGCCCCAGCCTCGAGAGGCACTGACCATCCACGTGCTGTAGCCCATTTGGGCGTAGTTACCAAGCAGTGGCTGGAGCGACCCTGGATCGATCAGATCGCACTTGTTGACACAAATACAAGCCGGAATGCGACTCTGTTCTGCCGTCGCCAGGATACGGTCGATCAAATTGGGTTTGATCGATGGTTCGGCGGCGCTAGTGACGATGAGGAGTTGGTCGATGTTGGCGGCCAACACGTGCCGACGTTGTTTACTGGTTCGGCTCAGTTCTGAGCGTCTAGGTTCGATCTGAACGATCCAGCCTTGTTCTTTACCATGAGGTGCGATTTCGACGCGATCGCCGGTAACAACGACGTGGCGTTGGTGCGTGGAGACGTTCTTGAGGACCCGACGCAACGCGCAGCGAAGGATTCGGCCATCATCGGTTTTCGCAATCGATTCAAGCCCGTGGACTCGAAGAACAGTGCCTGGAACTGTGTCTTCCGCAGAGGAACCTCCAACTGTGCGACGGCGGGTCAAGTCCCCTTTGCCGCTTACCCGCTCGGAGCCGACGGTATCAATCTCGTCCTTGGCTTCTCCGTATTCTCGAGTCAGATCCCCGCGCCGAGGTTGCTCTTGATGTCCCTTTCGGAAATCGATTCGAACCTTGTTGCTTTTCTTGCGAGGCATAAGGATCAATGAGCAGCGATCGGCTGGCTCGCTTCGCCGGATGATTCTTGCTTCTTGGTTGCATGAACGCTTGGTCCAATCAGCTCGGTGATTTCGGACTCGTCGAGTTCCTCGCGCTCCATGAGTGCGTCCTTCAACTTCTCCAATTCTTCGCGTCGCAGGTGGAGGGTATCGAGGGCACGACGGTCCGCTCCACGCAGCATATCGCCGATCTCAGCATCGATGATCTCTTGGGTGCGTTCGCTGAACTGACGTTGCTGATGCATCTCGCGACCGAGAAACGGATCGCTATCGGAGAGCTTGTATGAAACAGGCCCAAGTTTGTGGCTCATGCCCCAATGAGAGACCATGCGTCTGGCGAGCGAAGTCGCGCGTTCCAGATCGTTTTCTGCGCCGACGGAGGTTTCGTCATAAACGATTCGCTCGGCAGCTCGTCCGGCCAGAAGAACCACGAGCTGATCTCGGATTTCACCTTCCGACATGTTCATGCGGTCTTCGGAAGGGAGAATCTGTGTCGAACCGAGCGATTGACCTCGGGGGACGATCGTGACTTTGTGGACTCGCTGGGCGCCGGGGAGGAACCAAGCTGCCAAGGTGTGTCCCGCTTCGTGATATGCCGTCTTTTCCTTTTCAGCGGGAAGCATTACTTCCTCGCGCTTCGCTCCCATCAAGACTTTGTCCCGTGCATAGTCGAAGTCTTCCATCGCGACGCGCGTCTTGTCATGGCGGGCCGCCCACAGTGCCGCTTCGTTGACGATATTGCGAATGTCCGCGCCGGTCAGACCTACCGTCGCTTCGGCGAGGCGATGCAAGTCCACATCATCTGCCAAGGGGACGTCTCGAACGTGGACTTTGAAGATCTCCTGTCGCCCTTTGAGCGTTGGACGCCCTACCGTGATGTGTCGATCGAATCGACCTGGACGGAGCAATGCAGGATCCAGAACGTCGGGACGATTCGTAGCGGCCATGACGATGATCGACTCGTTGGGTGCAAAACCATCCATTTCGCTCAGGATTTGATTGAGCGTCTGTTCACGTTCATCGTGTCCGCCGCCGAGTCCTGCACCACGTTGACGCCCCACGGCATCAATCTCATCGATGAAGATTATGCCTGGCCCTTGTTCTTTTGCGGTGGAGAACAGATCGCGAACGCGGGATGCACCCACACCCACGAACATTTGAATGAACTCGCTTCCGTTAACGGAGTAGAACGCCACGCCGGCTTCACCGGCAACGGCCCGGGCCAGCAACGTCTTGCCGGTACCAGGCGGCCCGTTTAGCAAAACTCCCTTGGGAACTCGCCCACCGAGTTTTTGAAACTTCTCTGGAGCCTTCAAAAAGTCGACGATCTCTTTCAGGTCGGCTTTGACCCCTTCAAGGCCAGCCACATCGTCGAACGTAACATGTTGATCGCTCGGCTCAAACCGCTTGGCAGTCGAACGAGTGAAGCTGTTCAAGAAGCCACCCCCCATCATGTTTTCGCGGCTGCGTCGCATGAACATGTAGAGCGCCACACCCAATAGGGCTAGCGAAGCGAACGAAAGAAACAGATAGAGAGTATTCGTGCCATTGGTCGACACGACATCGTAAATGAACGGCTCCGTCGAAGCATCTTCCTCGCTCGATTGGGTCGAACGGAGCCGTTGATTTTCAAGTTTGTCAAACAACTCACGTCGGACCTCCCCTTCGGCTGGCACCGCCGCCTCGAACCGACGCAGAAGTCGTTCCGTCGTTCCATCAGGCATCGTCTTCGGCTTGATGGGCTTGTCAAAGGCATCGTACGACAGGGGTTTTTCTGGTGGATAAGTGAACGTGCCCTCCACAGCCGTAGGGTAGACCGTGACTCGCTGAACGTTGCCGCGATCCAGTTGCTCCAGGAAAAAGCTGTAGTCGATCCTGGAGGTTTGCGGAGAACCGATCAGGAACAGAATGGCAAAAAAGGTTGCCAGGATCAGCAGAATCCACCAAACGCCATTCGGACGTCTCTGAGCTGGAGGGATAGGGGGCGGTCCTTTGGAATCCAGTGGCTTTTGACTCATTTTCCTCACTAACCGGCAACGGGGATGGTCCTCGACCACCCGCAATCTTCGAAATTGGCATCACTTCCATTTGCATTGTACTCAATCCGTCTTCCTTCAGGCAGTGCAACGTATCCGCCCTTGGAACGACCTTGGCAGCAGCAAGGAGTTCTGCTAAGGATTCCACAAAGCAGTGTCTCCCATTGGAGGAAGAGCGACCATGACCAGCGAAAGTCGAACGGAGCAGTTGTTCTCCTTGATGGAAGCCAAACTCGGCCTCCTGTCCGAGCTTCGGAATGTGGCAATGCATCAATCCGAAGCGGTCGACAAGCAGGATCTAGGGGAACTTCTCCAGTTGCTAGGGCGAAAACAGAGCCTCATGGACCGCCTACTGGCCATTCAAGATCTCCTGCGTCCATTCCAGCAGGAAGATCCGGAAACGCGGCAATGGTCCAGTCCGGAACGTCGAGCTTCCTGTCAAGCCACGAAACGAAAATGCGATCAGTGGCTCCAGGAGATTCTGGTGATGGAGCAGCGAGCGATGGAAGCCATGTCCTCGCACCGTGATGCCGTCTCAGGGCAACTGGTACAAGCCACCGATGCAATGCGATTATCCCGAGCCTACGGCTTCGAGAGTGACCCCGACATCCAACTCGAAAGTGCCATTTCGTTGGATGGATAACGGGCCAGCCCGATCGCGTGCAGTTTTCGGGCTCCTTTCACTGGAACCATTTTAGCGAGCTTCCCATGTTCACCCCGAGTACGACCAAAGCCTTGGAAGAGACCATCGCGTTCGCTGAACGTCGGCACGCGATTCTTGCAGGAAACATCGCGAACATGGACACGCCAGGCTACAAGTCACGCGATCTGTCGGTTCAAGAGTTCCGATCAAGTCTCAAGGAAATGATGGAAGCGGAACGCAAACCTCAAGCCGTTCCGTCTCCGGGAGAATCGAGTGCCGTTCGAATCAACGATCGAGAAAGAACATCCTTGACTCGAGAACAGGCGATGAAGGAAGTTCACGATGCGTCAACGCAGATCCTTTATCACGATGGCAGCAACGACAACCTCGAGACTCAGATCACCGAAATTGCCAAAAATCAAACCATGCACTCGACGGCTGTCGCTCTCCTGAAATCCCAATACCGCACGTTGCAAATGGCGATCGCCGGAAATGTTACGGTCTGATCAGATTTGATAATTCAAGTCAAACATCGATTCGTCGACGGAGCCGTTTCGTATTTTCAGCTTTGGTTTTTCCAGTACCACGGTGGAGTGGGGTGCGACCGTCGCGGTTACCCAAACGCTGGATCCGATGATGCTGTGATGTCCGATGACGGTGTGACCGCCGAGAATCGTGGCATTCGCATAGATCACTACATGATCTTCGATGGTTGGGTGACGCTTGGTTCCCCGGACAAGTTCTCCATTGGAATCGGTCGCGAAGCTCAGGGCCCCGAGTGTGACCCCTTGGTAGATCTTGACATGATCGCCGATTTCGCACGTTTCACCGATCACCACGCCGGTCCCGTGGTCGATAAAGAAATATTCCCCGATGCGAGCTCCGGGATGGATGTCGATGCCGGTCTGTTTATGCGCCCATTCGCTCATCATGCGAGGGATAAAGGGGACCTTGAGCCGATACAATTCGTGGGCGATTCGGTAGATGGTGACCGCCTCGAGCCCTGGAAAACAAAAAACGATTTCGTCTCGATTCGTTACGCTTGGGTCCCCATCGTAAGCGGCATCGACGTCCTTGGCCAAAACGCCACGCAGCTCTGGGATCCGTTCCAAGAGTGAGATCGCGATCTTCTGGCCTTTGGCTTCGTAATCGACCGCTTCTCGGCAATCTTCCATCCGAACCCCATTCACCCGATCGGCGTGCAGGAGTGCTCGCGTGACCTGGGTCGTCAATCGATCATGGAGTGAATCGACCAGGTTTCCGACGTGGTAGGTCACATTTCCTGCATGAAGCCCTTCGCGACGGCGAAAGCCTGGGTACAGAATATCCTTTAAATCTTCAAGGATTTGTACCACAACCTCGTACTTGGGGAGGGGGCAATGGCCTAGGTGATTGATGCGATCCGACGCGTGGTAGGTCTTCACGATCGCATCCGTAAGGCGAGGAAGCTGTTCTTTGAGTCTGGAATCTGAAGCCATCGCCATTCTCTCTTTCTCTACTCTCTCTGCTCACTCTTCGCTGCAACCGAGTCGATTCGAGTCCATCGGCGCAGCGAATCCATAGCAATCGGAATTTTCATTGTAGCCGATAGATTCTTCGCGTCTTACCTAAACCTCCAGGCCTCGCCAGTTCGGCTAGCAAGCGACCTAGGGAATCTGATAAGCCATCCTTCGGTTTCACCGCTGCATGCCGTTTATATGGGGTTCGCAACATGTTGGGAAATGGTCTCAGGAGCCTGATCTTCGCGGGATTCCTGCTGAACTTGCCAGGCCTTGCCTTTGCCCAAGCCGAATTGAAGGTCCGCGATCTGTGCCGTCTCAAAGGCCAAGAGGAGAACGTCTTGCAAGGAGTCGGGTTCGTTGTGGGCTTGAAGGGAACCGGGGACGGTGACGGTAACAAGCCAATGATGCGCGCCTTGGCTGGAGCCCTTCAAAAACTGGGGGCTCCGGTCGCCTCCGATGCCGATGGGCGATTGGTCGAAAAAGAAATGGCGAATGCCAAAAACGTTGCGATGGTCTTCGTCACGGTCAAGATCCCTCCGTCCGGTGCGGAGCAAGGGGATACCATAACATGCACTGTCAGCGCAACGCATGCCAAAAGCCTCGAAGGAGGCACGCTCCTGTTGACTCATCTCTTGGGACCGCGAGCAGACCGACCCGAGACATTCGCCCTGGCTCAAGGCCCAGTCGTTGTCGAAGATCGGAGGCTGCCAACCACCGCCAAAGTGGTCAACGGATGCAAGATTGAACGGCCGATTCGAACGGCATTCACCCTCGACGACAAGATCACGTTGGTCCTGGATCCAGATCACGCATCCTTCACAACATCCCAATACCTCGAAGATGCCATCAACGACTTCCTGCGCCCTGGTAGCCGAAGTTTTTCTCGATCCGGACCGGCTGTATCCGGTGACGGGAATCTTGTCGCTCGAGCCATCGATCAAACGCACATCGAAGTCCGCATACCACCGGCCTATCGCGAGCGCCCCGTTCAATTCGTTTCGCTCGTCCTGGATATCGACATCGTCAACCTGCAAAGCTCGCGACGGGTGGTCATCAATGAACGCGAAGGAACGGTCATCATCGGCGCGGATGTGCTGGTGGCCCCGGTCGCCATCTCCCACAAAAATCAACTCAGCATCTCGACCCGAACACCCATCTCAGGTGAATTCGTCGGAGTCAGCTCGCGTGATGGAGCGAATGTTCCTGCAACGTTGCAGAACCTCGTCGACGCCTTAAACGTGTTGAACGTTGCCACCGAAGACAAGATCGCCATCATCAAGACCCTGAAGCGCCAAGGAAACTTGTACGGGGAAGTCATTTTCGAATAACAAGAATCATGAACATTGAGCCGTTTCCTTTGCAAAAGCCCGAGTCACAGAGCCACTTGAGCAGCCTCGCCACCAGGCTGGACCTGTCGGTAGAAAAGGACGATACGTCCGAGTTTTCCTCGTTGCTCAAGCCCTCACCTGGAATCCAACGCAGCGAAGCATCCCCAGCAGACGATGATGCCTTGCGGAAGGCATTTACCGACTTCGTAGGTCAAACGTTGTTCGGTCAGTGGATCGCTTCCATGCGATCCACTCAAGGCGACCCTGCGTATATGCATGGTGGACAAGCCGAACGGATCTTCCAAAACCAACTGGACCAAGTGCTTGCCGAAGAAATGACCAAAGCCTCCGCAGATTCCTTCGCCAATCCGATGTATGAACTGTTTCAACTTCGCCGATCCCAATAGCTCCGACCTCCTCCACAGAACCAGATGGGGTATTTGCTAGCACGCAATCTTGCGATAGCAATTCTTCGAATCGCTAAATGTTGTACTTTGCTTGATTCCGCGATTCGACTTGCCTAACTTACGCACTCTCGTGGTTGAACTGAGCAGTATCCACTGCAAGGCGAGATCCAACGAAGGACCGTTACACTTTTGAGCAGGGACTAAGTCTTACTTTGCCAACGAAGGAATCGTTGCGAATCAGCCTCCCGTCATGTGCTGTTCGAAAATGATCCCCGGGTGATCGAGATAAACCAAAGGATGCACGGAATGCGTCCAGGTGAGTACTGCAGAACCCAGTTGTCGGCCAAGCCAAGAAACGTTCTATGCGACCGCAATTGACCCGAACGTAGGACTGATCGTTCATTCTTTTAGGAGGATCCTGACCGATGGCACACAAGCCACTGATTGGACTGAACTGCGATTATCGAGGTGCACACCAAGGCACTCCAGCTTACTGCTATCTCGCTGCCGGCTATTTCGACTCGATCGTCAATGCGGGAGGGATTCCCGTATTGTTACCACCCACCACTGACT
>JALOQW010000101.1 GCA_025459275.1 Pirellula sp. | reverse complement strand
CTCTCCGAGTGGAAGAAGACCTCTCGGATCTGACCATGCGGGACATTCTTAAGCGCGTAGAATTCACGATCGTGAGCGGGGATCTCGATGCCGCTTCCCCATCGCATCGCGCCGAAGTAATAGGTGCTGTTCGGGTCCGGAACATGGGCGCCATCGATAATCAATTCGTAGTAATGGAATCCTTCATCGAGCGGTCGGGAGAAACCTGTCCAAACACCATCTTCTCCCTTGGTGAATTCGGTGCTGTCTCGAAACGTCGTACCAACGCTCTTCGCTTCCGGGGCATGGATCCGAAACTTGATACGGCCCTGCGAGTTTACCTGCGGGAATTCTTTCCCGGATTGATTCGTGGGGGCTGGCCGAAAATCGTCGGTGATACCTTCCGGCTTTGGAATATCCTGCCAAGCGCGGGATTCACTCACTGCCCCTAAGAACACCGTTAGACAGCATGCAAAAATGAAGAAATGCCAAGTTTTCAAGGGTCTGATCTCCGAAACGAGGAGAGGATTAGGGAGAGGAGAGAACGCATCTGCAACCGTCAACGATGAACTGACCGGCCGAAGCTGTAAACCCTTCGCAAGCGAGTCGGTTTCGCGTACGCTTCACAGAATTGTCGAGCAGCAACTCTCCGACTCCTGGTATCGTTCCCAGTCATGATCCGATCCACCTTCTGGTGGTGAGCATAATCCTGCCAGTGCCACTTGTGTTGAACCTGAAAACTGAACAAGAGACTTCCCGCGTACAATACCGATTCATCAGTAGATCGATTCGTTTTGGGATCAGGAATTCCCGGTTTTCCTGATTGAGCCCACTCGATGTAGGCATCTCGACGAATCGTGGCAATTCTGTTTCGATCAGACGGAGTGCCTGTCCGTTGCTTCAAACGCACGGTTGCAGTTTCGCGGCGATCGGGCTTGTTCCCGTCGGATGCTGATCAGATGGTGATCGCGTGCCCAAGCTGTTCATCGCCCCATGCTGACATGCCGCATGGTGGCATTGAGTGGAACCCGTCACCGTTGCCTTATCCACGGGATCTTTACCAAGATCCACTCCCTGATCGATGCGTTTTCTACTCTTTTTGCATTTCTGTGGGATAGAAGATAGTCTTTTCGTGACATGATTCTCCTTCTTGCCATCCTTCCAATCCTTCCCATTTCAGGCGATCACCATTCAAACTGGACACCCATGGCTGCATCAGTGATTCTGGCTCTCGATCAAGGTACCACCAGCTCCAGGGCTATTCTTTTCGATCGTCAAGGAAACGTGCTCGCCGTCTCACAGCGCGAGTTCACGCAGCACTATCCGCAAGCAGGTTGGGTGGAACATGATGCGATCGAGATCTGGGAGTCTCAATGGGCCGTTGCTCGCGAGGTTTTGTCGCGAGCGGGGGTGGATCCCAAGAATGTTGCGGGCCTTGGGATCACGAATCAGCGTGAGACCACTGTATTGTGGGATCGACGGACCGGTCAGCCTCTCCATCGCGCCATCGTTTGGCAAGATCGCAGAACCGCTGAGCAATGCGACCAACTCCGGCAACAAGGCCACGCATCGCGTGTCGAAGCGGTCACGGGTCTTGTGCTGGATCCGTACTTCTCGGGAACGAAACTCCGTTGGCTCCTCGACCATGTGCCAGGAGCCCGATCTTTGGCCGACCAAGGGCACTTGGCCTTTGGCACGATCGATTCGTGGCTGATCTGGAATCTGACGGGAGGGCGACTGCATATCACCGACGCCAGCAACGCGTCGCGCACGATGCTCATGAACCTCAAAACCGGGAAGTGGGATCAGGAGATGCTGGATCTATTGAACATCCCGACATCATTGCTGCCAGAGATTCGCCGCAGCAGTGAACTCTTCGGACACACCGATGAGGCTTGCTTCGGTCATCCCATTCCGATCGCCGGTGTGGCAGGCGATCAACAAGCCGCGTTGTTCGGACAAAACTGCATTCATCATGGTATGGCCAAGAATACCTACGGTACTGGCTGCTTCATGTTGATGCATATCGGAAACCAACCAACCCCTTCCAAGCGACGGCTGCTGACGAGTGTCGCTTGGAGCACAGATCGAGGGCTTGAGTATGCATTGGAAGGAAGCGTCTTCATTGCGGGGGCTGCAGTCCAGTGGCTGCGGGATGGGTTGGGGATCATCCGTTCGAGTGCGGAAGTCGAGGCCTTGGCCAAGTCGGTGGTCGATACCGATGGCGTGTACTTGGTCCCTGCGTTCGCGGGTTTAGGGGCGCCGCATTGGGACGCGTATGCACGCGGCACGATCGTCGGCATTACCCGTCGCACGACCGCAGCTCATCTCGCACGAGCGGCACTGGAAGGGATTGCCTTCCAGGTTTCGGATGTTCTGACCGCAATGGTGCAGGACTCTGGAGTCTCAATCCAGCAATTACGGGTCGATGGAGGTGCGAGTGCGAATGATCTAATGATGCAGTTCCAAGCCGACATCCTTCAGGTCCCGGTCGTTCGCCCCCGAGTGCTCGAAACCACGGCCTTGGGAGCAGCGTATCTCGCAGGCTTGGCGGTCGGTTATTGGTCTAGCATGCAAGAGATCGAATCCTTGTGGCAGTCGGCTCGTACCTTCGAGCCTTTGATGCGCGAGGATGAAGCGTTGAAAAGACGCCAACGTTGGTCGCAAGCCCTGCAGCGATCGCGGGATTGGGAGCATCCAGATCACGGGTCCAAAAAGGGGTAACCATGCAACGCGATGCGATGGTTCAGATCGCCAAGCAAAAGACCGATGATTGGGATATCGCGGTCATTGGTGGAGGGGTAACCGGAGCGAGCATCGCTTTGGATGCCGCGAGCCGTGGTTATCAAGTCATTCTCCTTGAGCAAAGTGACTTCGGAAAAGGAACGTCCAGCCGATCGACCAAACTTGTTCACGGAGGAGTACGTTACCTGGCCCAAGGGAACATTTCCCTCGTCCGTGACGCGCTTCGTGAACGGACTCGACTGGCGACCAACGCGCCGCACGTCGTCCATGAACGTTCGTTTGTGGTGCCATGCGGAGGTCTCTTTGAGTTTATGTGGTATCGCTTGGGACTCGTGGTCTACGACGCGCTTGCAGGGACCAGCAACTATCGACGAAGTAGCGGCCTGACTGGGCACGCATGCCTTGAAGCAGTCCCCACGTTGCGTCCCGAGCGAGCGCGATGGGGCGTTCGTTACAGCGACGGCCAGTTCGACGATGCGCGTTTGCTGATCGATTTGGTCCGAACCGCATGCGACCAAGGAGCCGTCGCGATCAATTATGCGTCCGTGATCGAACTCAACAAAAGTGCGACGGGCAAACTGAATGGCCTACGATGTATCGATCAAGAAACCGGTGAGGAGATCTCGATCGGAACTCGATGCATTGTCAACGCCTGTGGCCCTTTTTGCGACGCGATGCGGAAACAAGATGAACCAACGTCTGAGTCGATGATCGCCGCTAGCCAAGGGGTGCATATCGTCTTACCCAAGGATTTCTTGCCCGGGGATTCCGCCATCATTGTTCCCAAGACCAGCGATGGCCGCGTGTTGTTCTTGATCCCTTGGCATGAACGCGTCCTGGTCGGAACGACCGACACTCCGATTTCAGGAGTACCCCTCGAACCGCGAGCCACGGATGCCGAGATCGAATTTCTTTTGAAGACATCGGCCGAGTATCTCGTGCAGGCCCCCAGACGGAGTGACATTCTCAGTGTCTTCACCGGGATTCGCCCCTTGGTCAAACCCAAGCGTGCCCAAGGGAAGACCTCCTCCATTTCACGCGACCACACTATCGAAGTGTCCCAATCAGGTCTGATCACGATCACTGGAGGAAAATGGACCACCGCACGCAAGATGGCTCAGGATTGCGTCGATCAATGCATCGCGATCGGTCTGTTGCCAAACCATCCTTGCCAAACCGCTCATCTTCCGATCCAAAGCGAATCCACTTCGGTGCATCAATATGTTAAAAGTGCAGAAGTCAATGAACAGCACGTCATTCGATGGGTTCGCGATGAGATGGCTCGGACGGTCGAAGATGTTTTGGCTCGGCGAACGCGATGGTTGTTTCTGGATGTCGCAGCTGCGGAAGCGATGGCACCGCAGATTGCGACATGGATGGCTCAGGAACTGGGGCGGGATGCTCGCTGGGTAGCAGAACAAGTCGAGGCTTTCAAGGAAACAGCGGCTTGTTTTCGCATTCCGGGCATGGCGGCTCCCAGCACGCCGCAAGAAAGCTAAACTGTTGCGTGTTCCCGAACATCGAGGGTTGAAGTAACGCGGAGTTGGACCATGGCAGAGTATGAATTGGGCTTGCTAGGTGGCGGCCAAATGGCGATGGCCATCGCCGAAGGAGTCCGCAAAGCTGGCTGGATCCAGGAATCTTCCCTGTTGTTCTGTGAACCGAACGCGGATCAAGTCGCCAGGTTACAGGCCAAGTTTCCAAAGGCCACGGTCGTTCCGCAGGCTGCTCAGTTGTTCGACCAGTGCCATCGAATCGTGCTGGCCGTCAAGCCGCAAGTGCTCGAATCCATCGAGTCCAGCCTCGCTCCGCATGTGTTGCCGCACCACCTGGTCATATCGATCGTTGCAGGCATACCGCTTCATAAGTTATCGCACTGGTTGCGAACGGAGCGGATCATACGGGTCATGCCCAACATCGCTGCTCAAAGTTTGCAAGCCGCCAGTGGGATCGCTGTGGCGCTCGGAGTGAACGAAGAGGATCGAGCATGGTGCGACCGAGTCTTCCGTTCGATCGGACGTGTGGTCCATGTGCAAGAAGACCATCTCCATGCCGTGACAGGCGTATCCGGGTCCGGGCCAGCTTATGTTTTGATGATGATCGAAGCCATGAGCGATGGAGGGGTCCTGGCTGGCTTGCCGCGCGACGTCGCCCTGCAGTTAGCGACACAAACGGTCCTGGGAGCGGCGGCCATGGTTCAAGATACCGGCAACCACCCGGCCTTGCTTCGGGAGCAAGTCACCAGCCCCGCGGGGACGACCATTGCCGCGTTGCGGGTTCTTGAGGAACGGGGTTTTCGAGGGGCTGTCATGGATGCAGTCAAGGCAGCGGCTGACCGTTCGAGAGAATTGGCGGGGCCGATACGCAAAACCGAGCCGGCGAGTTAAACTACCAGTCTCTCAGTTATTCGTCTGATTCAGGTGTCATAGAGTTTTCATGGTTTGGCAACGGGTTTGCATCATAGGCGTTGGGTTGCTGGGAGGATCCATTGGATTGGCGCTTCATCGTCGACGCTTGGCCCAGCAGGTTGTCGGCGTCGGACGAACCATGGCACGACTGGAAACGGCCCTTCGCCGTGGAGCCATCGATGTCGCGACGGACGATATCCTCGAAGGGGCCAAAGACGCGGATCTGGTCATCGCCTGTGTACCCATCAAGTCCATTGTCGACACGCTCGAAGTAGCGGCCACAGTTGCTGCACCGGGTGCCATCCTGACCGATGTGGGAAGCACCAAGCAGAGCATCGTTCGCGCGGCGGCAGGTCGGTTATCGGACGACCAGTTTGTGGGGAGCCATCCGATTGCTGGCGGCCATCACAGCGGCGTCGAACACGCCGTTGGAACCTTGCTCGAAGGAGCCATGGTCGTCATTACTCCATCCGATCAGACCAGTCCTGAATTAGTCCAGCGGATATCAGAGTTTTGGGAGTCGCTGGGTTCGCGCGTTTGCCAACTCCCACCTGCCGAACATGATTCGGCATTGGCGATCTCCAGTCACTTACCCCACATGGTTGCTTCGGCCCTGGCGATTTCCACTCCGATCGAACTTCTTCAGTTCGCCGGCAAGGGATGGATGGATTCGACCCGAATTGCGAGCAGCAATCCGCAATTGTGGCGACAGATCCTCGAAGAAAACCATGGGCCTGCCTTACAAGCTCTCAAGAAGTTTGCCACAATCTGCGACACCTGGATCGACGCACTCGAACGCGCCGATTTTGACCAAGTGGAGCAACTCCTGAAATCGGGAAAGGCAACTCGTGAAGCTGTGGCAAGTAGACATTCGGTCGGCTGAAGGACAACCCGACGCCTTGGGTTCGCACGCGGAATCGTCGGCTCGCGAACTCGGTATCGCTGACCATCTCCAGGTCACAGGCATTCATGGATTCCTCCTGCAGGGAACGCTCGAGTTCCCTCAAGTCCAGGAGATTGCGAAACGTTACCTTGCTGACCCGATTGCCCAGGCCTCTCATTCCGGAGTGGTCGGGGACGGGCATTGGTCGGATGCCAGCTCCGTCGGCATCTCTTCTGGAACGCTGATCCATGTCCTGTTCAAACCTGGCGTCATGGACCCCGTCGCACAGAGCACGTTAACCATGCTTCGCGGGCTCGGCTATGCGGTCGATGAAGTGAGGACCTTTCGCAAGTATTGGATCCACCATGGCCCCGCTCGTTCCATCGATCCGACCGTGATCGATCGTTTGAGCAAGAAGGTGCTCTCCAACGATTCCATCGAACAGGTTGTCATTGGACCGCTCGCATTGGACCGTCTCTCGCTGGGGACGACATACGATCTCAAGATTGTGCACGTACCTATCCAAGAATTGGACGAAGCACAACTCATGCAATTGTCCAAATCGGGGCAGTTGTATTTAAGTTTGGCCGAGATGCAGACGGTGCAGAACCACTTTCGTGAGTTAGGCCGCGAACCGACCGACATCGAATTGGAGACCATCGCACAAACGTGGAGTGAACACTGTAGCCACAAGACGTTGGGAGGCCGAATCGAGTATCGCGATGATCGGGGCGTTCGGAATTTTTCCAGCATGCTCAAAGAAACCATCTTTGCCGCAACCAAGACCATTCGTGAACGATTGGGAGCAGCGGATTGGTGCGTCAGCGTCTTCAAAGACAACGCGGGTGTGGTCAAGTTTGACGATGAACATCACGTCGTCTTCAAGGTCGAGACTCACAACCACCCATCGGCCATCGAACCGTATGGTGGGGCCAACACCGGGTTGGGTGGCGTGATCCGCGATCCTTTAGGAACAGGGCTTGGAGCCAAGCCGATTTGCAGTACCGATGTCTTCTGCTTTGCTTCGCCATCGTTCTCTCCAGACCAACTTCCTCCAGGCGTGCTCCATCCGCGTCGTGTGATGACCGGAGTTGTGGCTGGGGTTCGAGACTATGGCAATCGGATGGGGATCCCAACGGTTAACGGAGCGGTTTACTTTGATGATCGCTATCTCGGCAACCCGCTGGTTTACTGCGGCAACGCGGGCACGTTGCCGGTGGACAAAGTAGAAAAAGCTCCGCAAGCCGGTGACTGGATCGTTGCGATCGGCGGACGAACTGGACGAGACGGGATCCACGGTGCAACGTTCAGCAGTGTTGAATTGACCCACGAGAGTGAATCGATTTCAGGTGGATCGGTCCAGATCGGGAACGCGATCACTGAAAAGATGGTTCTCGATGTCATTCTCCAAGCCCGTGATGAAGGGCTATATCATGCCGTCACCGACTGCGGCGCGGGTGGTTTTAGCAGTGCCGTCGGTGAAATGGGAGAGAACATCGGTGCCGAAGTTTGGCTCGATCGCGCTCCGGTCAAATACAGTGGCTTGAGCTACACAGAAATCTGGATCAGCGAAGCACAAGAACGGATGGTCTTGGCCGTTCCACCGGAGCATCTCGAACGACTGGCCGCAATCTGCAAGAAGGAAGATGTCGAGTTCGCCGTCATCGGCCAGTTCGTTCCGACGGGGCGACTGCGTTTGATGTACGACGGGCAACAAGTAGGATTGCTTCAGATGGACTTTCTGCACGGGGGACGTCCTCCGGTCATCCGCAAAGCGGTCTATCAACCGATTCCCGAACAGGACTGCTCGCTGGGCAAACTGGGACAATCGCAGATCGAGGCGACCCTCAAGAAAATCTTGGCTCACCCCACGGTGGCGAGCAAGCATTGGATCATTCGGCAATACGATCACGAAGTGCAAGGTGGAAGTGTCGTGAAGCCGCTGGTTGGTCCCTCGTGCAATGGCCCGAGCGACGCAGCCGTGGTGCGACCCAAGCTCAACTCATCGCGCGGTATCGTCCTGTCGTGCGGCATGAATCCTCGTTTTGGGGACATCGATCCCTACCACATGGCGACCAGCGCTATCGATGAAGCGGTTCGAAACGCCATCGCTGTAGGTGCTCGTCCCGATCGGATCGCAATCCTCGATAACTTCTGTTGGGGCAATACCGATCGTCCTGAGACATTAGGAACGTTGGTTCGAGCGGCTGTGGCTTGTCATGATCTGGCGGTGGCGTGGAACACGCCGTTCATCAGCGGCAAGGACAGCTTGAACAACGAGTTCACTTGGATCGATGGTCAAGGTGAGAAGCAGTCGATCGCGATCCCATGTTCCCTCTTGATCAGCGCCATGGGGCAGATCGACGATGTCACGCGAGCTGTGACGATGGATCTGAAACGGCAGGGGAATCGCATTTACGTTCTCGGCGTCACTCGCAACGAGTTGGGTGGTTCGCACGCAGCAATGGTCCTCGGATTGAAGGGGGGCTATGTCCCCAAAGTGGATGCCCCCTTGGCCATGCGAATCTATGAACGAACCCATCAAGCGATTCAGGGCGGTTGCATTGTCAGTTGCCACGACGCGAGCGAAGGTGGATTGGCTGTCGCAGTCTCGGAGATGGCATTTGCAGGGGAGTTGGGAATCGAAATGGATATCAGCGATCTGCGTCAAAGCAGTTTCGTCGATGCCGAGGTGGCACTCTTTTCCGAATCCAATAGCCGCCTGATCTGCGAAGTTCCAGAGGCCCATGCTTCAGCATTCGAAGCGGTGATGTCCGATGTTCCTTGTTATCGCGTCGGCATCGTCACCGATCGCGATCGCGTGGAGATCAAGAGCGATGGCCAACCTCTCGTCGATTTGCCATGGAGCGAACTTCGTGCAACGTGGCTTGCTCCACTCGATTTAGGTTGAGTGCGTTTCCCACCATGCGTCGTGGGGCTCACCCTCGAACGGATGAGTGAGCTCTTCGATGTCGGACCAGAGCTTCAAGGCAGTCGCTTCTGTGTCCGGCGTCGGCTCGGTCTCAGCCAGTTCCTCGTCGAACCACATGTTCATTTCGACAGGCTCTTCTTGAACGCGCGTTCGCTTGATGGGCTGCCTGCGCGGCTTGATGGTAATGATCTTGGGTGCCTCGAGTGGAGGATCGACCAAGACGACCGGATGAACACTGGCGACTTGGACGGGTGGCTCGACCGGAGTCACAGCGACGACTGGCTGTTCGACAACCACTGGTTCCACGGCGACTGGTGCTGAAGCAGGTATTGCAATCGGTGGAGCTGCAACGGCGATTTCTGGATAGTAAACGCGGGCTTCGCCCATTTGTCCTTGTTCTGGCAAGACGCGGACTTGGACATCGATGCTGTGGAACATCTTCATAATGTGCTCATGGCATGTGAACATGATGACCTGATGGCCGAGGGCTGCGAAATCGCGCAGAACTTTGGCGGCATTGGTGGCCCGCACACTGTCAAAATTGACCAGCACGTCGTCCATGACCAGGGGCAATGAAACGCCTCGACGTGCGTAGGCTGCAGCCAAACTCAGTCGAAGAGCGATGAAGACAGCTTCGCGTGTTCCGCGACTCAAAACCTCCAGGGGTAAGCTCTGGCCGCGGTCGTTGTCGATGCGAAGTGCATTCTTGCCCAGAGGAGTCCAGACTCGAACATACTTGCCTTCGGTCAATTGCTTGAGGAACGAGGAAGCCTCGCGGAGGGTTTCGGGTTGTCGTTCCGTTTCATAGACCTCACACACCTTTTCGAGCATGCAGGTCGTCAGGCCCAGGGTTCGCCAATGGGCAGCACACAGATCGATCTGTCGATCGAGACAAGACAGCTCGAGTTTGGCCTCGGCGAGTCTGCGATCCGCCGCGAGTGTCTTCATCTCTTGAGAGATCTCACCTTGTCGTTGCAGCAGTTGACCAATCCGCTCCTCGGCACCGGTAACTCGGCTTCCAAGCGTCTCCCACCGCTTCTCTAACTCCGATGCGGAGGTGTTCTCTAGCGTTCGAGCGACCATATCGTAGGCGACATGGTTTCCGATAATGGCTCGGACCCGTTCGTCGAGATCTCGGATCTCGGCTTCGAGCTGCAGATGCTCCTTCTTGCGATTCAGATGCTCTTCTAGTTGTTGCGGTGTCTCGACAGCCAGGTCCGCGAGCAACGCCTGCCGTGCTCGAATCGATCGCTCCATCAGACGGCGCGTATGTTTCTGCTTCTTGGCCAGCTCTTCATCTTCGTTTTTGAGTTCCTTGCGTTGGGCAAGGAACTGTTGTTGCTGTGCCAAGGTGTTGACCAATTCCTGCAGGCGTTGCTGAGGAGCTTCGATCGAGTTGGACGAGACCGGCCCCGCGAACGCAGACGGCTTGACCGTCAACTTGGCATCATTCGCAGTTGGAGACTCGAGGAGAGCCACATGCAGTTGCGTCGAAATGGCTTCGAGTTTCTGGATGGCCGCGTTGAGCTCGATTTTTCGTTGACCCAATTCATCGTTCTGAGCTTTGAATCGCTTCCGGGTTTGCGATAGGGATTCGTAACCTTCAGCCAGAATGCGAATGCTCTTGGGGGACAGAGAGTCAGCCAATCCGATTTGATGCAATGTCTTCTGCCATTGCGTGCGAGCGGCCTTCAAGCCCGCCAAGGCTTCGGCACCTTGTCGTCTTGCGGACTGCATGCGCTGCCTGGCGGCTTGTTCGTTATGGAAGACAGGGAGCAGTGCTTCGCAGGCTGCAAGTTCGTGTTCGGCTTCTCGAAGTTGTTGGTCGATGGATGCGTTAGGTTCGGGCAGGGATTGAGAAAGATCCTTCTTTTCCCCTTCGGTTTTACGGACCTGCAGCATCAGCGCTTCCAACTGGGATTCACAGTCGCTGATATCTCCCGCGATGCCACGTTCCATCGACTTCCACCATAGGTAGGTGGCGGTCAGAACGAGCAGTCCAAGAACCGTCATCAGTACACCGGTGTTTTGGGTGTCCCCTGCGGGGGCTTGGATCATGCGAGTCGCGGCGGGCATACTGCTGGCGTTGTACCAGCCAAAGAAGTTGTTCAAGCCGGACAGGAACAAGAATGCTCCAATGAAGAACGGGATCGCGAGCATGAGGACCCGTTCCCATGAGAATCCGTCATCGCTTTCTAGCTCGACCGATTCTCCCTCGAGTTCCTCTCGATGCTTGGTCAGCTTATCAAGTCGTTCTTCGATCTGTTGGTATTTGCGAATGGCCTGAATGCGGTCGCTCGCATTGCGGATGGCTCCTTGAAGATCTTCGGCTTGTCGCAACTCCAGGAACTCGGCGATCTCGGCTCGAAGCCGGTCGGCTTCTTTGCGATCGTTCTCCGATCGTTGTCGAGCTTGCTTGAGTTGCATTTGATGCATGCGCACGTCGCGAGCGGGGCCGGCCAATTGAGTGATGGCACCGCGTGACAACTCCGGAAGGCTGGTCAGCCGCTTTTCACTGAGCAGTGCTTGAAGGTCGGAGTCGTTGAGCCCGA
>JALOQW010000463.1 GCA_025459275.1 Pirellula sp. | reverse complement strand
TCGAAAACGGTTGCAGGCCAACGCAGAGACTCTGGCTACGAAGGGGCTTCTATATCAGGACGATGACGTTCGAATCTGGCGCGTCATGACCAAGGTGTCAGCTGTGACGAACGAAAGTTATGGTGTGCTGACAGAATCGGTCCGCCGAGCCGTGACGGAGTCACTCCATGAAGGGCAGCAGACAGCCTCGAGATCCGTTTCACCGGAAATCATAACCACGGGGCTCTCTCCGGTGATGCACGAGACGCAGGTCGCGTTACTTACGGATCTTGGAACTAGTTTCGTATCTGCATTCGTATTGATCACGCCGGTGCTCATGCTCATTGTTCGTAGCATGCTGGGGGGCTTGCTCTTGATGCTTCCGAATGTTCTGCCGGTGATGATCGCCTTTGGTGCCATGGGTGGATTGCATTGGTCGCTGGATATCGCAGGAATTCTGACTGCGGGCATCGCTTTGGGAATCGCTGTCGATGACACACTGCACTTCGTCTGTTGGTACTTCGATGAGATCAAGTCAGGTTGCAGTCGCATCGAGGCTGTACAGAATACGTTCGCCGGTTGCACCCGCGCCATGATTCATACGACGTTGATCTCCTGCGGGGCGATGCTCCCCTTTTTGTTCGCGAGTTTTGTACCGACGCAGCAATTCGCTAAGCTCATGATCGTGATGCTGTCGCTCGCATTGGTGGCAGACCTGGTCCTCTTGCCAGCCATTCTGGTGTCACCGCTGGGGGCTTGGATCACCAAGGCCCGTAAACGTGAGATCAACCACTGAGTACCCGTTCCATTCGGTCGGGACGAGGAAAGAAGAGGGCTGATTTCATTTCCAGGGAGTCAAGTTGTGTCTTGTCTGGAAAAAGCGATTCACCAGGGTGATAGAGGGGACTCGAACCCCCGACCTTCGGAGCCACAATCCGACGCTCTAACCAACTGAGCTACTACCACCATCGAGAGCGAAAAGTCTAGTATCGGACGATTCCGCCGTCAACTGAATCCGATGAACCCAACCCCCCAGACATTGCTGATACTGAGGAATCAGAGGTCCTCCTTCAAATTCTGGGCTTGTTTGTATAGGATGGGGTGACCGACGAGTCAATGTTTCGGCATTCCCGCCGTCCTTCCCACCTCCAGATCTTTGATCCAATCATGAAAAAACTTACCACTTTGGCGCTATTTGCCTCTTTCGTATTGGCCCCCATGGCCCATGCCCAAGAATGGGCAGACCTGACAGTCCAATTCGTCCTGGATGGAGACGTCCCAGAGCTGAAGGAGCCGGTGACCTCGGCCGATGCATTCTGCGCCAAGCAAAAAATTCCGAGCGAACGCCTTGTCGTCAACAAAGACAACAAAGGGATCGCCAACATGGTGTTCATGATCGATGCCAAGTTGACGAAACTGCCAGCGGAAAAAATCCATCCCTCGATGCGAGATGTTCCTGCTGCTCACCCCGTCTTGGATAACGTCAATTGCATGTTCGTTCCCCACGTTTTCCATGTGAGGGCTGGTCAGACGATCGATGTAAAGAACTCCGACCAAACCGGACATAATGCCAAGTTCGTCTTCTTCAACAACGATGAGTGGAATCAAGTCATCCCGATCGGTGGAACCAAGTCCCTGACGGTCAAGAAAGCCGAAAGCGGTCCATCGAAAGTAGAATGCAATATCCACCCGTGGATGAGCGCCTACCACGTGGTCACCGATCACCCTTATGTAGGGATCAGCGACAGCAACGGCATGGTGAAGATCGAGAAACTGCCTGCAGGGATGGAGTTGACCTTCAAAATGTGGCACGAAGCGCAAAATAAATTTGATGAAGTCTCTGTGAATGGCAAGTCCGAAAGTTGGAAGAAGGGGAACGTCAAGTTGACCCTCAAAGCTGGCGCCAATGAACTTGGCAAGGTGTCGCTCAAGCCGGACAAGTTCAAGCCGTAGGTAGCGTGTTGGAGCTGGAGCCAATGCTCCACGGTATTTTTTAGAGGAGCAGCGCGAGCTGCCCGGTGATGTGAGCGGAGCAGCGCGAGCTGCCCGGTGAGTGGGGACCGGTATTGCGTAGCCCACGTTGCCATTCACCGTACGGCTTGCGCCGTTACGCTACGAACCGTACGGATTGCGCCGTTACGCACGAACTCTTTCTCGAAATTGACACTAGGAACACAGAATGGATTCTGACAAACCTCTTCGCATCGTTGTCGTAGGTGGCGTTGCGGGTGGAGCCTCTGCGGCCACTCGGGCGCGGCGAGTGAATGCGAACGCAGAAATCACGATTTTCGAGAAGGGCCCGTCGGTCTCCTTTGCGAACTGCGGGTTGCCGTACCACGTCGGCGGAGAGATCAAGGATCGCGCGAAATTGCTGGTCGCGACCCCCGAATTGTTTTGGAAGCGGTTTCGCATTGCGACCAAAACAGAACACGAGGTCGTCGCCATCGATCGCGGGTCCAAAACCGTTCGAGTCCGGACCACTCAACCGTCAGATGGGCCTACGTCTCCGGCTGATGTCACGGAGACGGACGTCCCCTATGATCGCTTGATACTGGCAACCGGGGCAGAGCCGATTCGACCACCCTTTGCGCGAGAGATGCCGGAAAACGCGTTTCACCTTTGGACGCTGTCCGACATGGATCGGCTTTTGAAATTCGTTCATGACAACACGGTCAAACGTGTGCTCGTCATTGGAGCTGGATTCGTCGGAGTCGAGGTCGTTGAGCAGTTTCATCGACTCGGGTTGCATGTCGACTTGGTCGAACGGCTTCCCCAGATCTTGACGAGACTGGACCCGATTTTTGCAAAGATCGTGGCCAAGCATATGGAATCTTTTGGCGTCCAAGTGCTAACAGGAGAATCGGTCGCCAGCTTCGAACTTGACGGCCCACGCGCGATTGCAGCGAGGCTCGAGAGCGGCAAACGGGTGGAAACCGATTTGGTGGTAATCGGCGCAGGTGTCCGACCACGTACCGCATTGGCGGCTGCCGCTGACTTAACCATAGGACCTATGGGTGGCATCGTGGTCAACGAGTCGATGCAAACCAGTGATCCTTCGATTTACGCAGTCGGTGACATCGTCGAATACACCAACGGAGTTACAGGACAAAAGGGTTTGAATCCTCTCGCAGGTCCTGCCAACCGATCTGGGCGTATTGCCGGTGAGCACGCAGGGCGAGGCAGCAGCGAAAAGATGGGGGGCGTTATGGGAACCTCTATCGTTCGTGTCTTTGAGTTGACGGCGGCGAGCACAGGGCTCAATGAA
Organism: Pirellula sp.; assembly: GCA_025459275.1. Classification (GTDB taxonomy): domain Bacteria; phylum Planctomycetota; class Planctomycetia; order Pirellulales; family Pirellulaceae; genus JBKCUI01. The sequence goes on along the minus strand of JALOQW010000463.1, from coordinate 564 downwards.
CAGCAACTTGCCAAAAGCGGGATGGCTTATCGAACCGCCATCGTTCAAGCGGCCAGTCACGCCTCCTACTTTCCGGGCGCAGAGAACATGCATCTCAAGGTGCTCTACGCGCCACAGGGGGGCCGAATTCTTGGCGCCCAAGGGGTGGGTGGCGAAGGGGTCGACAAACGCATCGATATCATGGCCACGGCGATGGCCTTTCAAGGAACCGTTTACGATCTGGCGCAGTTGGATCTGGCTTATGCTCCTCCGTACGGTTCCGCGAAAGACCCAATTCATATGGTGGCATTCGCAGCGATCAATGATCTGAAGGAGCATCCGCGGCTCCTGCCTCCGGATGCGGATCTCAGCGGTTACCAGATCGTTGATGTGCGAACAGAACGCGAGAGGCGGGAGATGCCGCTCGAAGATGCCATCGCCATTGAAGTGGACGCGTTCGCAGAACGTTGGAACGAACTGGATCCAACACGCCATACCGTCGTCGTTTGTCACACGGGCAAGCGAGCTCACGTCGGTGCATGTTGGCTAGCCGCAAAAGGTTTTAAGAGCGTTGCCAACCTCACA
>JALOQW010000462.1 GCA_025459275.1 Pirellula sp. | reverse complement strand
CCCGGTGCAGTCGCTTCTCCCCAACCTAACAACTCCGCCAGTGTTCCTCGGCCGCGTCCCCATACGATAAGTGCCAGGCACCGGCCATATACGATAGGTGCCAGGCACGAATGGCACTGTAGTGCTGGCGTGTGCGCGCAATCTGTCTAGTGGCAGCGATAGGTGCCAGGCACCTGGCAGAGAGGAGGCCGGATGCAACCTGGGTGTGTCTTCGGCGAAGTGAGTTACTGGGTCGGAGGTGGCTCGTCCGAGGCAGCCTCAGTTTGCTCCATGGTTTGCAATGTCGTCTCGAGCTCTTGTGCAGCAAAGACGAGGATGCCCGTGACGATGCTTTGCAATACTAGCGGCACCAGGAGTGCCACAAGCCATGCCACTGCAGGTTTGACCTCGACAAGGAATTTCTTCTGCGTTTCGGTTTGTATCATGAAGTTTATTAACGACAAGCAGATGCTGGCGAAGACCAACGCGCCGATGGCCACGCCAATCAAGTGCGTATACTCCTCCGCTTCAAGGCCCCCAACAATAAGTGAACTCAATCGCTCCCAAGCTCCCCACCCCAAACCAATGATTGCTGTCCACCATCCCCACGGCTTGCGAGCAATCATGCCGATTCCTACTGCAAGATCGAAGAGGGCGAACACCAGCATAATGGCGAAGAAGAAGGCTCCGGCTCGTATCAGAGGAGCGACGGCTTCGATTTGCTGCGTCAGACTACCAACTGCAAACATGAGGACAGCAATTGCGCCGTTCATCATCATTCCGATGAAAAAGCAGACGGTTATCAAAACCAAATTGCCTTCACTCTTTTTTGCCTGGGCCTTTTTCTCATCATCGTTACGTAGGTACGTACGCAGTGCAGCCGCGTCCGTGTTACTGGCTTTGCTGGTCGGCGCGTACGGATTGGCTTGAGCTTGCTGGAGATCACGATCCGTCAGCACGTCGAGCAACGAGCTGTTCGGGGGCGGAGGAGCATTGCTGCGAGGGGTCGGGCTCGATGACGATGTCGGCCCGGATAGCGCTGTCGGTACAGAGATCGCCTCGCCACATTTGCATCGGACCCGTTTCCCGGCGGCTGCATCCGGCGCATTAAGGCGCGAACCACACTTGGGACAAACAACCTGGATCGGCATAGGATCTCAACAAGAAAGAGAAAACGCTCGCGCTTGCAACGCTTTGAATGTCCTAAGTGTAACCCATGGATCAAAGGATCGAAGTCCTGTCGATCGAACCAGCCCTCTCAATGATTCCCGCTAACCTCGGGATTCGGGCTAACCTTGAGATTCCGGCTTGCACAGGACTTGCCGATCCGAAGCTTGCCTCGAATAATCAATTAAACTAATTTCATTTGCTTTGGAATTAGTCTGTATTACTCTAGCGGTAGGGGTCGATAGTTTGATACTGTCCGCCCCGGAGAAGCTGGAAGGGGTATCCATGGCTAAGCCAGGATGGCGAAAAGCAGGTGTCCAGAAAGCTTCGCGTGTTGTGTTTTGTCGTGCCCAAGCGCGGCGGTGCGTCCTTTCACAGTGAGGAACAGTGGAGCTCATGAGGTAGTCCCCGAACCCCATTCCGCGGATCCCGAATACGGGAACGATTGTCGCTTTTCCGAGCCTCTCCAGCGACAGCGGTCTCCGCGCCTTGCCGCTCGGCCACGTGAGAACTCTACGACCGTCCGCTTAGACGTCGATCTTGCGAGGAGTTTCGTTTTGGGGGTCTACCATGATGGTCCTGTTCACACTAGCGTTGATGGCATGCGGTTGCGGTCTCGGTGATGGATTGCCGGATCGTGTTGTTGAGGAGTCGATCGATCTGATCGAGCTGAATCATTTTTACGATCCATGCGGCAGGCACGTCTACGATCAGGTGATTTTCTATCACCTATCACCGGAGACGGGGAAATATCGGGTGAGGGCGTGGTGTTTGGTGGAAGATCGAGAAACCCTTTCTCGCCGGCCTTTGAAGGACCCATCGACGGGAATCGTCCGTGTAGAGTGGTATGATGGAGACCACAAAGTCATCCGTCGCTTGGAGAGTCATATTTTTCGCGAGAGTTGGACACAAGTAGATCCTGAACGAATGGACAAACGCCATTTGGATGAACGACATCGATTGTCGCTGGTTCAAGGTCCGCAACGCGTGGCCGCTGAGAGGCAAATGGTTGCTGAAATGGTGCGTGCCGAAGAGCGTCCCTCGGAAGAATCTGGACCAGCCTCGGTCGGCCATGTTTCGAATCCTATCTATGTGGCGGTGGGAGGCCGGCGTTGATTGTCAATGAGCTAGCGGTTCGGTCCCTTCGAGAATTATCCAGTCGTTTGGGATTCGCTCAGCTAGGCATTGTCGGAGCCCGAGACTCACCAAACTTCGATCGATTTTGCGAATGGCTTGACCGAGGTTACTCGGGTTCGATGCGATATCTCGAGGATCGCAGGGAGGCGTATCGGCATCCTGATTATGTGCTCGAGAACTGCAAGTCCATCATCATGCTTGCGATGCCGTACGCGGCGCATCCTCGCACCCAATCTTCCAAACGAGCGAGCCTTGCGCAGGGAAACAAAGCAGCGGCGACCGTGGGGTCGGGAACGATTGCCGCTTATGCTGCAGGACGCCGCGATTATCACGATCTGATTCATGAGCGACTATCCGAGATTGTCACGGCGTTGAACCGAATGTTTCCAAACACGCGATCGCGCGGTGTGGTAGACACGGCCCCTTTGTTGGAGCGGGGGTTTGCACAGCTGGCTGGATTGGGTTGGATCGGAAAGAACACCTTGCTTCTCAACCGAGAGCTTGGGAGTTACTTCTTCCTCAGCGCCGTATTGACCCAAGCTGACCTCCCCGCGACTCCTGCGTGGGACTCCGATCACTGCGGGACGTGTCGAGCTTGTTTGGATGCGTGTCCAACCGATGCGTTTGTGGAACCTCATGTGATGAATGCGACCCGTTGCATCAGCTATTGGACGATTGAACATCGAGGAGCGATCGAGGAGTCCATGCGGGAGGGAATCGGAGACTGGTTGTTTGGTTGTGATGCCTGTCAAACGGTTTGTCCGTGGAATCGGAAGCTAGAGTTCGACTTGGAACAGGATCTGGAGCCTGACGCGTGGAGCGAAAAGGTCGATTGCATGTTCTGGTTGCAGTTGGATGAAGCCACGTTCCGAGCCCGATTTCGGCATACGCCGTTCTGGAGAACGCGATTGGCTGGCATGCAGCGCAACGCGATGATTGTTGCAGCCAATACGCGACGAAACGAAGCAATATCGGTGATTCGCCGGTTTCTTGGTTGCGGAGATGCTGTACTGGAAGAGACGGCTCGATGGAGCCTGGAACAATTGACGGAATAGTCTTCGTGGGACGATTGCTGGTAGAATGGGGTACGCAAAGGGGGGACCCACCCATCCTTTTCTATGTCCATCTACTTCTATTTCCATCTACGTTCATCCTTTTTTATCCATTCCACGTTTGGTATCCCGATCATGCATTCGTTGCCAACTTCGCTAGAAAAGACCTCTCGTCGCAGTTTGCGAATTCAGTGGAGCGATGGTGCAGTCTTGGAGTATCCGTTTGGCCGCTTGCGGGATGCCTGCCCGTGTGCAACTTGCAAGGAAAAGAAGAAAGCTGAGGCGAGCCGCCCCAGGAATTCGTTGAATGTCTTGAGTCCTCAAGAGGCTGTGGAGCTGGATGTTCTCGAAATGCGTCCCGTCGGCAATTATGCCTACAACATCACTTTTTCTGACGGTCATAGCTCGGGACTATTTACAATGGAGCTGTTGCGAGAATTGGGTTTGCCCAATAAAGAGTCCCCTGTCCCAGAAGT
>JALOQW010000461.1 GCA_025459275.1 Pirellula sp. | reverse complement strand
GGCCACCCGGAATCAGCAATTTGTTGAGCAGATTCAGCCTGTATTGAAGCAGGTTTGCTTCGATTGCCATAGCGGTTCGGAGGCATCCGCCGGCTTGTCCCTGGTCCATTTTGAAACGGCTCGTGCGGTCTTCAAAGAACGATCCACCTGGGAAAAGGTGGCCCAGCGCATCGAGATTGGCGATATGCCTCCTCCAGATGCCGAACCGATGTCGGATGCCGATCGCAAGAAAGTCGTGGACTGGATTCGCGAGACGCTCAACGACATCGACTGTGGCAAGACACCGAACCCGGGGAGTGTGACTCTGCGGCGACTGAACCGAAACGAGTATCGAAACACCGTCAAGGATTTGTTCGGGATCGATTACCAACCCGCCGCGAACTTCCCTGGAGACGATGTCGGGTATGGATTCGACAACATCGGCGACGTATTGACGCTGCCGCCGCTCTTGATGGAGAAATACGTCCGAGCTGCGGAAGAAATCACTTCTCAGATCATTCAAGCCCCCGAGCCAGGGCCGGTCTTTGAGTCACTCCGCAATGGAACCAAGTTATCTGCTGACTCGGGTGGGCATGCCGACGGACAGCGATTCGTCTTCTCTTCTAACGGAACCATCACGATCGAAGAGCAGATTCCATGGCCTGGGAAATACACTCTTGAGATGGGGATGGCAGGTACTGCTGCCGTCGGACAATATCCGAAGGTGGTTGTTTCTCTCGATGGTAAGAAGCTGCAGGAGTGGACCGTCGTCACCGACTCCGCCAATGATCCCAAGACGTTTCAAATACCCCTTCGTCTGCGGACGGGCAAGCGGACGCTGACGTTTGCATTCACCAACGATAAATACATCGAAGCCAAGAATGGGAAGCCGGCCGAGGACACGAACCTGTACATCTACGATGTTCGGATTATCGGCCAGAAGCCACCGGAGCCATTGAACAGCGCTACTTTGCCCCCTTGGCATCGCGAGAATATCAAAGACTCCGTCCCCTCCGCTTCGAAAACGGCTTCGCAAGCTTCCGGTGAGATCCTTCGCAAAGTGGCGAGTCGCGCCTTTCGTCGTCCAGTAACCGAAGAAGAACTGACGCGCTTGACCGGCCTCGTGCAACAGGCCACTGATGATGGCGATTCCTACGAGAGTGGTTTGCAATTGGCCATCAGTGCCGTGTTGGTCAGTCCATCATTCTTGTTCAAGGTCGAAGAGCCCGGTGAGAACCAGCGCGGAGAATATCCGCTGGTCAGCGAATTCGAGCTTGCAACGCGATTGAGCTATTTTCTTTGGAGCTCCACTCCCGATCGAGAGCTGTTAACGTTGGCAGCCAAGAAGCAGCTAAGGCAACCCGAAGTGCTCAAGCAGCAAATCGATCGCATGGTGCGAGATGACCGTGCCCGGGACTTTGTCCGAAACTTTGCAGGCCAATGGCTGACCCTTCGGAAGCTGGACGGGATCGAGCCGAATCCCAACCTGTTCCCGCAATGGAATGAAGAGATTCGAGATCTCGTTCGAGCGGAGACGTATTTGTTTTTCCTCAACGCGATGCGCGAGAACCTGAATGTCGTGCGTTTGTTGGACGCAGACTATTCGTTCATGAACGAAACCTTAGCCCGCTACTACGGAGTTCCCGGCGTGGAGGGAGACAAGTTTCGAAAGGTCTCGCTCAAGGGGCAAAAGCGGATGGGGTTGCTAACCCATGCATCGGTGCTGGCCGTGACCAGCAATCCAACCCGAACCAGTCCTGTCAAACGAGGCAAATGGATTCTGGATAACATCCTTGGCACCCCGCCGCCGCCGGCCCCGCCAGGTGTTCCAGAGTTGGAGAAAGAAGAACTGGTTGGTACGTTGCGGCAACGGATGGAACAGCATCGCGCGAATCCCGCATGCGCGTCTTGTCACAAGCTGATGGACCCACTCGGACTGGCGTTGGAGAATTACGACGCGGTCGGGCGTTGGCGAACCCAAGACGCGGGTCAGGATATCGATACCAAGGGCGAGTTCCCCACGGGCGAACCGATCCGAAATCCAGGTGATCTGATTCGAATCATCCGTGACAATAAGTCCGAACGTTTTGTGCGTACCCTGACTGAGAAACTGATGGTCTACGCTCTAGGACGAGGACTCGAATACTACGACCGATGCGCCGTCGACAAAATCATGGCTGCGGCAGCCCAAGAAGACTATCGGTTTCAGAGCTTGATCTACCAAATCGTGACGAGCGACCCATTTCAACGCAAAGGGACACGGGAAGAACCATGAGCCAAAAACGCATTTCACGACGAACGGTACTTCGTGGATTAGGAACCGCCATCTCGCTTCCCCTTTTGGAGGCCATGTTGCCTTCACGAGCTGCGGTTGCCGCAGGAGCCAGCGAGGCCCCGTTGCGGATGCTGTACTTGATGGTCCCGAATGGAATCCACATGCCCGCGTGGACTCCCAGCGGCGATGGCTCCAAGTTTGAACTCGCGCCGTCGATGAAGCCACTCGAAAAATTCCGCGAACATCTTTCTGTGTTCACCGGTTTAACGTTGGATGGTGCTCGTGATCACGGAGACGGCGGTGGGGATCATGCCCGCAGCGGAGCTTCGTTCTTGACGGGCGCTCATCCGAGAAAGACCGATGGTGCGGATATCAAGAACGGCGTCTCGGTCGATCAAGTTGCGGCGACTGCCATCGGACACAAGACCCGATTCGCATCGCTGGAGTTGGGGCTCGAAGGTTCGTCGCAATCGGGGAACTGCGATAGCGGTTACTCCTGTGCATATTCCAGCAACCTGGCATGGCGCAATGAGTCGAGCCCGCTGGCCAAGGAGATGGATCCCTCGGCGGTATTCGATCGACTGTTCGGCACGGCAGATAAAGTCTCCAATGGCGCGCAACGCTCGGCCAAAGCGGCCCGGCGAAAGAGCATTCTCGATTTCGCTTTGGAGGACGCCAATCAGCTCAAACGCCGTCTCGGTATGGCGGATCAACGCAAACTCGATGAATACTTGTACGCGGTGCGCGATGTCGAAAATCGCATGGCACGCACCGATAAGCTCTCCGTCGGCGAAGATGGATTGCCCAATTACACACGCCCGGCAGGTGTGCCTCGCGTTTGGGAGGAGCACTGCAAACTCATGATGGACATGATTGCCTTGGCAGTGAGAACCGATTCCACCCGCATCCTAACTTTTATGTTGGCCAACGAAGGAAGCAATCGCGGATATCCCGAGATTGGAGCACCCGAAAGCCATCACGATCTATCGCATCATGGCAAGAGCGAAGAGAAACAGACCAAACTACAGAAGATCAACGAGTTTCACATGCATCAATTTGCCTACCTCGCAGAACAGCTTGCGAGTGTTCCAGAAGGAAATGGCAATCTGCTTCAAAACTGCATGATCATTTATGGTAGCGGGATTTCTGACGGAGACCGACACAATCACGACGACTTGCCAATCATTATGCTGGGCAATGCCGGTGGTCGCATCAAGAAACCAGGGCATCATAAGTTCCCGCAGAATACGCCGCTCTGCAATTTGTATTTGTGGATGCTGCATCAAGTTGGCGTGAAAGCCGACCGCTTCGGCGACAGCACCGACGTGCTGAATTTCACCTAAGAAGCAGGAACAAGCAGGTCGATTACGCCAATCGCTCGTCTCGGACGGAACCTCGTACCGATCAGGGACCGGCGAGGACTTCCGGTTGCACGAGATGGAAGTAATGACCATGGTCTGCGGTTACGATGACCAGGGACTCGTTCCATGCATCGCGTGATTCGATCCAGTGAAAGATACTCTGGATGGCCGCTTCGCCGCTGAAGACCGCACCAATCGAACTGTCGATG
>JALOQW010000002.1 GCA_025459275.1 Pirellula sp. | reverse complement strand
TGGACGGCGATGTCGGCCTGCTCCTGTTCGATTTGCTGGACTTGAAGGCGTTTGTTGATCACGTCCGTAGATAACTGGATCCATCGTTGGATTCGTTCGGTTTGTGCGATGAGTCGAAGCTGAAGATTGGCTTCGGTTCGGGAGGTATCATGCTCTTTTCTCGCTTGTGCAAACCTTCGGTCTGCGTCCAATAATCGTTGCTCGACCGGGGTTAGTTTATCAACGACCGATTGCCATTTGGTTCGTTCTCCTTCTCGGGTCGCATTCGCAGCATCGCGTGTCGTCGTGGCGGCAACGGTGGCTTGTTGCTGGGCAGGGAGAGCGGCCTTCAATTGTTCCGATCGCGCCTTGGCCGCAGCGACAGCAGCCGAGAGCTCGGGATCATCGGGGCTAGACTTCGCCTGCTCAAGTTTCTGGGCAGCCTCGCCAAGCAATCCGATCTTGCTGACGGTAGCCTGTTCGGCTGCCGAGGCCTGGTTCAGAGCGTTTTGGGCTTCGGTGAACTTCTTGTGCGATTCCTGAAAGCTTGCTTCCGCAGCATCCAGTTCGGCTCGCAGAGCGGTTCGTTCGGATTGAATGGCTCGCCATTGGGTTCGGGCGTCATCCATCACCATTTTTTTTGCATCTTGTACCTCGATCAGGCGTGCGTGCTCCGCCTTGGCGGCCGTGGTTCGATTTTGGAGCATGTCTGTCCACGAGGTCAGGACTTCCGATGGCGCCTGCAAAACACCTTGTTCATTCACATACGAATCCATCGGAAGTCGATGGCCGCGTTGATAAGCCTGGCTCTTAGCCAACTCCGCTAACACCGCTGGAACATCCCACTGCGAGGCGATCAATGCATCCGTAATTGCGCTGAGAAGTTCGGGGTTGGAGGGTGGGTTGTCGCTGTGATGCATGTCCAGGGGGTGCACGATGCCTCGTCCAAACATCAAGGCCCAAAGACGGTTGGCCCAGTTCTCTGCAAAAGCGCGATTGGTACTGACGAGTTGAGAGGCCAACGCTTCACGGCGACTCGCTTTAGGAGGGGGGGCGATACCTGCGAGCGCATCCGCTTTCGGGGGATCTTGGTAACGCAGATCGGGAGCAAGGTAAGGCTCAAACTGTTCCGGTTGCCCAGGCACGCGTGTTGCGGATCGGAACTTGACCCCTTTGTCGAACACCGATTCGAATGGCGCATCTCCTGCGGCTCGCTCGATATAGAGAGGAACTTTCTTCTCCGCCCCTTGTTCGTCTTTGGTGGTCCCTTCTGCAATGGAACTTGCTGAGACGAATGCGAACAGTCCGTGGTAATCGATCTGGAGGTAATCATCGATTTGGGGATGATCATGGCACTGGGCACATTGCATATCGCGACCGAATAGGACTCGCCCTAAATCGCGAGCGATCGCGTGCGGATCTCCTCCTCGATCCAGAAAGAATCGTTGCTCCGCTCGTTGCGATGGATTCCACCAGACGCTTGTTACAAGATAACGAATAAGCTCATCCAGCGGCTTCCGCTGATCCACGACTGTCCTCAATAACCGTAACCAACTTGCGCGATCGACATGTTGGAAGGGGCGTCGCTGCATCAAGGTCTTGTCATACCAATCCACCAAACGCTCTGCGGCCAATGGGTCTCGCTGGAAACGCTCGATCCAACGCGCCCAGCGACCTTCGGCGGAATCGGCATAAAAGGCCTCCAGCTCCTCCGAAGTGGGAACGACGTTCCGTAAATCCAACGACAATCGACGCAGTAACAATCCGTCTGGAAGTCGGTCCCCCAGCAACCATTCGGGATCGTTGGCCAAGATGGCATCAATGCGTTGTGCCAATCCAGCGATCGGCGTATGGGTCGCCGGCTCTGGGTTTGTCTGCGAAAGTGCAGTAGCCCTAAACGCAAACACAACGAAGCAGATCGCCAAGAGCATGAGCCCAGACGAGGGAATTCGCTGCCGGGCACGAAGAGTCATTCTTGTAACCGCCATGTGGAAGGAACCAACTTCCCTATAAGGACGAGGAAGAAGGCAGGAGGTGGGAGCTCACCCAATGGCGAGCCGAACTGGGAGGGAGGTTGAACTCCCCGTACGACCTTGTACAGGCAAACAACCTCTATTGGTTATCCTCTCCACCACTGGCGAAGTCAACTATTGGGGCGATGACCTCACCCCGGAGCGGCATCCCCCCCTGAGCACCGATTTTGGCGGCCGCATCTTGCAAACGAGCTGCTTCCGAATAATATTCTCCGATTCTGCGTTTTCACCGAACGAATGGGTGGTTTTTTATGTTGGATGCGATCGATGTTCGTATTTTATCCTTATTGCAACGCAATGCGCGGATCGCGAATGCGGAGGTCGCTCGGGACTTGGAAATGGCCCCATCGGCAGTATTGGAGCGGATTCGGAAACTGGAATCGCGGGGCTACATTACTTCCTACGAAACGAGACTTGCTCCGAAGCTGGTAGGGCTTGGCCTAACCGCGTTCATCTTTGTCAAGAGCGACGAGACATCGGGATGGGAAGCAACATCCGATGCGCTGGCTTCGATTTCCGAGGTGCAAGAGGTCCACAACATCGCGGGAGAGGATTGTTTTTTGGTGAAAGTTCGTCTTCGAGACACAGATCATTTGGCATCGGTGCTGAGGGACAAACTCCGCGTGATTCCTCACATTCGAAGTACGAGGACGACGATCGTATTGGAAACGGTCAAAGAAACGTCCCAGTTAAAATTGGACGTTGAAACACAGGAGGTCGCAACATGAGCACTTCAGTAACGAACGGCGCTGGAGTATCGATGCGAGTGGATCATGCGGGTCTCATGTTGCTGCTCGGCGCTATCTGGGGAGCATCCTTTTTGTTCATGCGGGTAGCTTCACCGGAGTTCGGCCCTACGGGCTTGATCTTCGTCCGCTTGGTGATCGCCAGTCTGTTGCTTGGCAGCATCGTGGCTATTCAAGGACGAACGAAAGAGTTGTTTCAGAATCCGGTGCAGATGATCATTTTGGGTCTCACCAGTTCGGCCATTCCGTTCTCGTTGTTCGCGTACGCAACCTTGTCGTTGTCGGCAGGATTCGCTTCGGTGCTGAATGCAACGGCGCCGTTCTTTGGTGCTTTGATTGGCGTACTCGTTTTGCGAGATTCGTTGACACGTCAACAGTGGATTGGGCTGCTGATTGGATTTGTCGGAGTGTGCATTTTGGTCTGGGATAAACTGGATTGGCGAGGGAGTGCGGTCAGTGTTGCAGCATGTCTTGTCGCGGCGTTCCTTTACGGTTTCTCAGCCCACTTCAGCAAGCGCAAGTTATCGCATGTGCATCCGGTCGTTGTGGCAACGAGCAGCCAGATCGCTGCAAGTCTTGCGATGATTCCGATCGCTTGGATGACATGGCCGTCGCAAGTTCCGAGCACGACTAGCTGGTTGGCCGCACTCATGTTGGGTGGACTCTGTACCGGTATTGCTCTTGCGATCTATTTTCCTCTGTTGCATTCGATCGGACCGACTCGCACCATGACGATTGCGTACTTGATCCCAATGTTCGGAGTCATGTGGGGAGCTTGGTTTCTCAAGGAGTCGATTTCTGCATCGATTCTTGCCGGCGGCAGTTTGATCCTGAGCGGCCTTGTGTGCGTGACGTGGTCAGCCACGCCGGTCCTTTTGCCCACGGAGGAATAGCTATGTGGCGTTGCTGGATGGGGCTGTTGCAGGCACGGAATCTTTTGTTGTTGCTTTTCTCGTGGCCGGTCTTTTTGTTGCAGTGTGCTCAGGGCCAAACCCTTCCGCGATTCGTGGTTCCTGGGATGGATGAAGAGATGCGAACGATGGAGGCGTTGCATGCTCTGCACCATGAACGGGCGTTTACAGAATGCACCCTTTGGGATGGTTGGCTTCCGCAGTCGACGCTTTGGGTTTCCGAGACCAAGCGCCGGCAATACCGTGATGCGCTTTCCAAGCGTCGTATCGATTCGAACGGCTATGTCTCCATGCAGCAGCATCGAGGAATGGCGCATAGTGAGGGCTGGCCCTTTCCTGCATGGCAGCAGAGCACCGGAATTGGTTTTCATTTTTCGACGGAACGTGAAGGATGGGCGGTCCAAAACTTCGCCCTTCAAGCGGCCACGAACGCGGATGACTGGGACATCCAAGGGGCAGATGTGTCGGGAATCACTCCAGCCGAGGGGCTCAAGCTTCAGGTTCATGCGGATGAGTGCACGCTGACCACCCCCGCGTTCCGATGTGGCACGATCATAGCACCGTTCATCCGATTGGAATGGTGTTCCGATTCCATGCCACCGCTTGCTTCAAGTTCACTGCAATGGCAATTCGAAGGAGAGGCAGCCTGGAAAGACTCTCATTCCGTTTCTATTTCGGTTCCTAAGGCAGGTTCCTTCGCGTTTGAGAATGTTCCGGTGTATCTTCAACCCGAGTATCAGGGTTTGCTCCAGCGAATCCGCATCACGATTCGTGGTGCGAAGGGGGCAACGCTCAAGCTCAAGTCTCTCATCACTGCCATCGATACGCGGCATCCAATCACCAATCCCTTGTTTGTGAGGGCCTGTGCGGATACGTATCTTTGGACCAAGGATGCTGATTTCCTTAAGCAAAATCTGCCTCGAATTCGTCTAGCTATGCAATTTGCCATTCGCGAGTTCGACGTGACTTCCCAACACCATGTCGTGGTCCCGTGGGTCGGTCATGACGGTCGAAGTGGATTGGTGTTGGACGAGTCCGGGAAAAAAACGCTTCGACCCGGCATTGGAGCGGGGAATAACTATTGGGATTTGCTCCCCTTCGGTGCCCATGATGCTATAGCAACGATGTATCTGTACGACGCCCTCCTTGCGTACATCCAACTGGAATCCGCCGCTGCGAACGACGTGGCTGTAGCCGAGGCGACCCGATTGGCCCGATCGATTCGCAGCGATTTCCAGGAACGATTTTGGAATCCAGAGACGGGTCGGTTTGTTGGTTGGATCGATCGCGACGGCCGTCCTGTAGACTACGGATTTACCTTTGTGAATCTGGAAGCGATTCACTACGGGTTGGCTTCGGAATCGCAAGCTAGCCAGATCATGGACTGGGTAGCAGGCAAGCGAATCATTGCTGGGGATACCTCGCAGGGGACGGACATCTATCGATGGCGGTTCGCACCTCGCGCGACCACCAAGCGCAACGTCGAAACGTATGTCTGGGTCTGGTCGGGTCCTGAGTCCATTCCATGGGGAGATCAAGTGCAAGATGGCGGTGCGGTACTGGGTTTCAGCTATTTTGATCTGATGGCGCGTTTGCAGGTTCATGGACCCGACAATGCATGGTCGAGGCTCCAAGAAATCCTGGCATGGTTTCGCGAAGTCCAATCGGAAGGAGGATACCGCGCGTACTACGCAAAGCCAGGAAGAGGGATCCTGCAAGGCGGAGGACCGCCGGGTGGTTTGGGTCTCGATCAAGAGTTTCTAGAAAGCGTATTGGTCCCTCAAGTGATGTTGTACGGTTTTCTTGGCTTCGAGCCCACCGTCGATGGATATCGCGTCTCGCCTCGATTGCCTTCTTCGTGGCCTTCTTTGACGGTTACCAACATTCATATCGGAAACGAAGTCCTCGATATAACCGCTTATCCGGATGGGCGGATCGATGCCTATCCTTCTCCTAGCAAATGACCTAATTTTCATTCGAACGCTTCCGGACAGCCATGGCTGGTTCGTAAAGGCGAATGAGGATGGCGGGAATGGTTGCGACGCATTTCATTTCGGACGGTTTTCGTCTTGGCGGCGTGGAAGGTGTACAATGAAGGTATGGAAAACGACACACCGAAGACCACGACTGCTTCGCCGTCTCAGATCGGCAATAAACTGCTCGCCAAGTATTCAGATGCAGACGGGTTGTTATTGAAATCGCCCGCTGCGCCGTTGGCGGAATCCAAGCCGCAAGCGATCCCGCTGCAGCGATTTCAAGAATTGGAACAGGCGATCAAGCACGCGCCGGCCAATGAAGGACCCTATATCGAACTCGGTCGGATCTACCTTGAGCAGAAGCGATGGGGAGATGCGAAACGGGTCTTGGACGCAGGTGTTCAATACTGTTCGGAATGCGAACCGATCTTGCTGATGCGCGAGGATTTGACCTTGCTGCTGGCAAGTCAAATGCTCGATGATGCCAAGCTGAAGTGCGCTCAACAGCCGACGGCCGAGCATCGATACGAGCTCGAACAAGCCGAAATCAATATGGCCAATGAGCGGATTCGCATCTGCAATCATCGATTCACCCGTCGGCCTCAAGAGAAAGAGATTCTGATCCCTTGGGCCATCGCTTTGAGGCAATTGGGGAGGCATGACGAAGCGGTCGGATTGCTGGCTCAAGCTGCCGAAGATCCCGCGCTGAGAGCTCGTGCGAGTCTTCAGCTTGGCATGTGTTTACAACACTTGCATCGTCCGTTGGAAGCACTGGCTGCACTGCGCAAGGCGGCGTTGTTTCGTTCCCCTCCCCCGGATCCTGCGATCCGTATTCGAGCTCTGGAATTGGCTGCTGCGATCGCCGAAGAGAGCCTATTGATCGATTCGGCCATTTACTATGCGGAGCAACTGCTGTCGGTGGTCGACGCCAAGCATCGGCCGGAATGGGAATCCAAAATCGCGGAATGGAAGACGCGACCTTTGTAGTTGTTGTTGGGGATGTTTGCGATTGGCGAGCGGGGGACGTTAGTCCCCTGTTTCGTGGCGGCTAGATCCAGCGTTCCATCTATACGGCCGCCTGCTGCAGATGAGACGCGTTATTTGGAATCGCCCAACCCAATGCAGCTGCCGAAATGGTTGACGTAAGCCGCGGGCCGTCGCAGATCCGCCGAGGCGGACTAGCCGCGTTATTGGGCTTCCCAACAGCAATGCAGCTGCCGCAATGGTTGAATTACAGTGAGCGGCAGTCGTTCTGAACATGGCGGTTCCCCGAAGCGCCGCTAGCGCGTGCGGCTCAAGCCCTGAGCCGCGGGCGCTAGCCGCGTTATTGGGCTGCCCAACAGCAATGCAGCTGCCGCAATGGTTGAATTACAGTGAGCGGCAGTCGTTCTGAACATGGCGGTTCCCCGAAGCGCCGCTAGCGCGTGCGGCTCACGCGCGGATGGGATCCGCGGGGGCCAAAGGATCGATCGCAAAAAGAATCCGAAATCTCGGAAGGCAGGCTCCACCCTGAGGAGCCGTTTCTGGCTAAAATACCGAATCCGGCGGCCTCGAACCGAGTCTTCACCGTTTCCTTTCCTTTTTCAATGTCGGCTGGTGCACTGATGAAGCTTCGCTTGGTCATGCAAGGCTCTTTCGCCTTGCTCTGTCTTGTCGGTCTTTTCTCTTCCGTATCGGTCTATGCCGAGAATCCTCCGAACCAGCTTACCCGATCGGAGGCGCTGAGTGGGTGGAAGCTGCTGTTCGATGGTACGTCCACCGACGGATGGCGGTCCTACCAAAAGGAAGGGCTCTCCGATGGCTGGAAGATTGTAGATGGAACGTTGGTGAGGTCGGGCAACGGCGCCGGGGATATCATCACCGACCGCAAGTACAAGTATTTTGAGCTCTCGTTGGAATACAACATTTCCAAAGGCGGAAATAGCGGCCTGATGTTTCATGTGACCGAGGATCAACCGGCTCCATGGCAAAGTGGTCCCGAAGTTCAGATTCAGGACAACATCGATGGTCGCGATCCCCAAAAATCAGGTTGGCTCTATCAGATGTTTCGCCCCTATCCCCAATCTTGGGCTGGTGAAACCGAAACCCCGGACGCAACGCGACCACCCGGAGAGTGGAACCAGCTCTATCTGCGAATTTCACCGCAGGGATGCGAAGTCTCCATGAACGGGGTCGTCTATTACCAGTTCCGAATGGGGGACGGCTTTTGGAATAACCTGGTTGCCAAGAGCAAGTTCGCCCAGTACCCGAACTTTGGCAAAGCAGGCGAAGGTCACTTGTGCCTTCAAGACCATGGCGACTGGATCGCATTTCGCAACATCAAGATTCGTGAGTTAGGGGAGGATGGTACGGCCCCTCCCCCAATCGATGGAAAGCTCGCAGTTCGCGCCGTCCCTGCGTTTCCAAATCTGCAATGGGAGGGATGGAAACCGATGGACGACGACGGGACCATCAATCGCCCATTGCGCATTCTGGAATTGACCTACGCGAAAGGGGAACCGTCGCGACTCTATGCGTTGGATCAAGGTGGCCGGATCTTCACCTTTAAAAACGATCCTAACGTCGAGCAAGCGACGCAGTTTCTCGATTTCCGAGATCGCGTCAGTATCTGGAGTGACGGGCCAGCAGCCAACGAGCAAGGGCTTCTCGGCCTCGCCATGCACCCAGAGTTCCACAAGAACGGTTACTTCTTTATCAACTACACGCGACCCAAGACGCACGAGTCGGTCGTGTCACGCATGAAAGTCGATAGCAAGAACCCCAAAGTTGCGGACCCGAGCAGCGAAGAGATCCTGATTGTGATGCCTCAGCCGTTCCAAAATCACAACGGGGGCGCGATCGAGTTTGGTCCCGATGGCAAGCTCTACATTGCTATGGGAGATGGTGGGGCTCGGAACGACCCACGCGCCAATGGTCAGAACCGGTCGCAGTTGCTTGGAACCATCCTGCGTATCGATGTCGATCAAAAGACCGGATCGCTCCCTTACGGGATTCCATCTGATAATCCATTCGCTCATGCCGAAGGGATCCGCCCGGAAATCTTTGCGTATGGGTTCCGGAATCCATGGCGTATTGCCTTTGATAAGAAGACGGGATTGTTGTGGTGCGGTGATGTGGGCCAGGATCTGTGGGAAGAGGTCAACATCGTCCAAGCGGGAGGCAACTATGGCTGGTCTGTTCGGGAAGGGAGCTATTCGTTTGGGAACCGAAAACCGGGCCCGGATGCTGCTAAGGCCATCGACCCCGTGTGGGCCTACGATCACTTAGCCGGAAAGTCGATTACCGGCGGACGTGTCTACCGATCGAGTCGATTACCCAAGCTTCAAGGCAAGTACCTCTACGCCGACTATGTTTCAGGTCGCATCTGGGCTTTGACGCACGAAGAGGGTGTCCAAGAAGCTGTGCGCAATGAAGAGCTGATCGCCGGTGGCATGCCGGTCATGGCTTTCGGTGAAGACGCCGATGGCGAAGTCTACTTCATGATCGATACCAACCGGAGTCAGATGATCTACAAGTTTGAGATGCCTTGATTTCAAGCCGCGTTGGCTTTGCGATAAACCAGCGTCCAATGACGATCGCTTGTCATCTGGACGGCTGTTGCCGGGATTCCGAAGGGTGCAACGATCTGTTGCAACTCCGGAACGGTTAGACTGGCGTGTAAGCTCTGGCGGAACAGCTGCTTGGAGTATTCGGTCTCACCTTGGGTGTACAGATCGACCAACCGTTCGACCTCTTCCTCGGTTTCGGGTCGAGTCAAATCGCGAACGAATAACAGGCCTCCTGGTCGAAGGACCCGCAGCGACTCCTCGAAAAGGGTATCGCACGTAGGCAAGTGATGAACGAGAGAATTGCTCATGACCGTATCAAAGTACTCTTTCCCGAACACCAACTTCTTGGCATCGCCTCGGTGCAATTGCACTCGATCGAGCAAACGATGAATTTCGATGTTGTAGCGAGCCAGTTCGAGCATTTCGACCGAGGCATCGGAGGCCATGACTCGGACGCCAGGCTCCTTGAGACACAAGGCTACCGGAATGAGGGCGGTTCCCGTACCTAGGTCGAGCACATCGCGACCCAGAGGGCCGGCCATCATGAGATCTTGGACGAAGAGGTCGTTCACCGCGCGGTGATCCATCTCGTTGTACTCGACCGCCTCTTGGCGATCGTCCATGACCTCGGGCTCAAGTGTTCGTGGCAGCATCGGTTGAAGGACCATTAGCAGCAAGAATCGGCAGGTGGTTCACCAACATTCCGTCGCCGAGGGCCGGGAACCTCGCGGCCCGTATAGGTAATGCGATTCTTGTCGTCGACGAAGACCACTTTGGGTTCAGGGACGCGCAAATCATTACCTGTCTCGGTCAGGAAGCCAAACGTGGCGACAATAATCACATCCCCTGGCCGTACCAGGTGAGCGGCAGCGCCGTTGATGCAGACGTCACTCGATCCCTCTTCGCCCAAAATGGCATAGGTTTCCAGACGAGTCCCACGGGTGACGTTCCATACATGCACCGATTCAAAAGGAGCAATCCCCGCAGCCAGCATCAAATCCGGCGGCAGGGTCAAGGAACCCTCGTAGTGGAGATCGGCCTGGGTGACGGTGGCGCGGTGGATCTTGGATCGAAGAAATTTTCTAAGCATCGGATTATTGTGATACGGAGGGCTCGGTTTTGCTACGCCTCTTCTGAAGACGAAAAAAAACTCCACTGGGCAAGAATCCGCTGCGGAAAAACTCTGTCTGGAGGATTTCCGAGTGAGCTATTCCCAACCGAGCGAACCAGGCCCATATTAGAACCACGAATTCGCATACAAATCCCTGTTTCCTCTCTTCCTCCCATAGGCGGATCCATGACGATGATCGCGAGATTCCTCTTTTCATGCTCCCTGGCGTGCTTTGTAGGTTGGTGGTTGGAGGGCGCAACCACTCACGCTGCAGATACAACGCTGTATCGCGACACGTGGGGGGTGCCGCACATCTATGCCGACGACGAGGCGGCGGGCATGTTTGCCTTGGGATACGCGCAAGCGGAAGATCGACTCGAGGATATCTACCTCGCGATCCGTACCGGCATTGGGCGACTGGCGGAAGTCAAAGGCAAAGACTTCATTCAGCAAGACTACATGATGCGCTTGACACATAACGATACGCTTCATGCTCCGTATCTCGAATCGGCGCCTGAGACCTTGCGAAAGAACCTGACCGCATTCACGGCTGGCATTCAGGCTTACATCGATGAACATCCCGATGAAGCGGCCGAGGTTGCGATTCCGATCGAGCCCTGGCATCCTCTCGCCGTCGGTCGAGCGATGATTCTTCGTTGGCCCATCGGTACCATGATGGACGATTTGAAGAACGGCGGCGATCGCAAGCAGCCAGCCATGGGTTCAAACCAATGGGCTGTTTCTCCAAAACGATCTGCTGACGGATCAGCGATTTTGCTGTCCGATCCTCACCTGACCTGGGAAGGGCTCGCCGTCCTGTATGAAGCCCGATTTCATGCAGGTGAACTGCACATGAACGGATTCTATCTCATCGGTTCGCCCATGCTGGCCATCGGACACAACCAGCGAGTGGGTTGGGCATTGACCACGGGAGGACCGGACACCTCCGACGTTTATCGCATCAAATTCCGACTAGCACCGCGACCTGAGTACGAGTATGACGGCGAGTGGAAGCCGATCACGATCGAGTCCTACACGATTCCTGTCACCAATGGAGAACCCATCACCAAGCAAGCGTTCTTTACACATTTGGGACCAGTGATCAGCGAACCCGATCTCAAGTCAGGCGTCGCCTATGTCGGCGCATCACCTTATCTCGAACAAACGGGTCTCTACTCGCAGTTCTATCGCATGGCCAAATCGCGCGATGTGACGGAGTTTAACCGCATCCTCGGCGAACATCAGTACAACGAACAAAACGTCATGTCGGCAGATGTGAATGGCAATATTTCTTATGTCCGTAACGGCGCGACTCCGATACGCCCTGATGGTTACGATTGGAGTCGCCCCGTCGATGGAACGACCAGTGCCACGGCCTGGAAAGGGATTCATCCCCAATCCGACCTGGTGGGAATCATGAATCCGCCCCAAGGCTACATGCAGAACTGCAATATCAGTCCTGCCAACATGATGATCGATTCCACTTTGACCCCCGACAAATATCCCACGTACATCTACAACGTGAGCTGGGACAAGAACAACCCGCGCGGTCGTCGCACCGTGGAGTTACTTGAGGCGGATCCATCCGTCACCGCCGAAGATGCATTGTCCATCGTCTTTGATGTCTACGATCGACTGGCTCCCCGCTGGCAGAAAGAGTTGCAATCAGCCTACGAAGCCGCAGCGGACACATATCGAGACAATCAAGAACTCCAGCGAGCCGTGCAAGCCATCCTGGCATGGGATGGACATTACACTAAAGAATCGACCGCGACGGTGCTGTTCAAGTTCTGGCGCCTTCGCTGTGGTGAACAAATCGATCTCTCCCCCATCGGCCGCGAGGAACCCTTGTCCGAGGAATCTCGCACAAAGATGCTTGAGTTGCTCGATCAGATGATTCGTGAACTCACAACACGATATGGCAAATGGGACGTTCCTTGGGGGCAAGTCCACGTCGTGGGACGAGGGGGAATCTACTTTCCCGTCGATGGAGCGGACTATAGCTCTGGTGATAAGGAAGGGAATTTTTCTGAGACGTTGATTGACGTCCGTTGCACTGAACTAAAAGACCGGCCAGGCATTCAAGTCGCCAACAGCGGATCGATGGCCATGATCTTGATGTTCTTCGATAAAGATGGAGTTCGCTCGTATACCTGCACACCGTGGGGACAGTCGGCTCATCCGGAATCGCCCCATTACATCGATCAGGCTGCAGCGCTCTATTCACAACGTCGAATGAAATCGGCCTGGTGGACGATGGACGATCTGCGGCCCAACATCGAATCGACGAAACAATGGCAGTACCCCGCCAAGTGATTCGGTCAACGATGGCTCAAGAATCAATGTCCCAATGATACTTCGTTTTTTCCGGTTTGGTTTCCTCGGCCTTGGCAAGGATATCTGCGATCAGCATGGGATGATTCATGGTCGCACTACAGATCGGCCGTCCAAGGAAGTATTCCGCATCCTTGACGTCGAAAACGCCTGCAGCAAGAGCTGCGGATCCCTGCGTGTCGTGGACCCCAACTTGTTTACCTGCATCCTGCAATCGTACTGCGCAAGCGATCGCTTCACTCAGTTCGTCGTACAGTCCTTGCGTCAAACCGATCGAGTGGTCGATGACAGCGTAGCGTTTCATAATGCGTTCCGTTGGCAGTTACTGTCCACGAGTATCTCTTGATCGCGATACCTTCAACGAAGGTAGTGGAAGTTGTTAAACTTCCCCGTGATCCAGGATCTTTAACAAGATCCACTGCATGAC
The DNA here is from genome assembly GCA_025459275.1 of Pirellula sp. Lineage (GTDB taxonomy): Bacteria > Planctomycetota > Planctomycetia > Pirellulales > Pirellulaceae > JBKCUI01. The sequence continues at coordinate 20,020 of JALOQW010000002.1, read as the reverse complement.
GTTGGTTCGTTGAACGGTGTTGCCCCTATGCGAGACGGCTCAGACGTCGCGCGAGCCATTCCAGGCTCAATGCACCCGCGATCAAGGCCATTAACAAGGTCATGAGTCGCTGCTGGAATTCGATGTCCAGCGCGCCGGGAACGTAATTGGTTTGATCTCGCGGTTCGATTGCGGCAGATAGTCCCGATGCAGCGGGCGTGCCCGTCGCGGATTCGGATGGGCTGCCTCCATGAAGAGAATCGAGTCCAATCCAGTATCGCCCTCCGGTTCGAAGGGCGAGTTCATTGAGGAGGACATCGTTGCGCTGAGGTCTTTGGATCTCCAAGGCTGGCACGCGCACGATGGTTTGCTCCGACAAAATGGTTTGGTCTGCGAGCGTACCGATGGCTAATTGCACTTCGTACGTGCCTGTTTTCTTGGTGATGTATTGACCGACATAGACTCCGGCTTGGCTTGGGTCGGGAATGGGGCGCAGTCGTAACTGGCTGGATCGGCCACCCGGTTCGACCAATTTGGCGACAGCTTCGGGTTGAACCATCGGCTGAAACTGCGCATCGCGAAGGACGGCACGCACCACCACGGTATCTCCGACAACTGCTTGCTCCTTGTCGACGAGCAACATGCCGCGATCGGAGTCTCGCAACAGTCTTCCTTGACCGGCCCAGCGAATGAGTTTGGTGTAATAGGTATCGAAGTAACCTTCGCCAACTTCTCGCAGGCGCCAGAATTCGCCTCCTCCTTGGAAAGCCACTCGACCTGAACCATAGAATTGGGTCGCCAAATAGATCGGTGCGGTCCCGTTCACGATGGTAGTGGGATCAGAAAAGCTGGCGATGACGGTAGCAGCAGGCTTGGGTTCGTAACATGCAAAGAAGCTGTAGACTCCGCGGAACTGTTGCCAGGCCCGTTGGCTCTCTTCGAGATCCTTTCCGACTTGGATGAATTCACTCGACCATGCGTCCGGGGCAAAGGTGAGTGGCCAGGCTGTTTCTGACTCGAATCGGCCAATCGATACGAGCCTGGCACCACGGCTGTTCATAACCACAGGTGATAGACCGCGAAGTATCTCTGCCTTTCGATTGCCGTTTCCGGTACCGCCTGCCCATTTTGGAGTCGCGACTGGTCCTGCAATCAAGACGAGTCCGCCCGATTGCTCAGAGATCCATCGCTCCAGTACATCCATTTGTTCATCGGTCAGCGATAACCAATCCGCATCAAAGGCGATGATGGCGTCGTACTGAGCCATCTGCTCCCGTGTCTTCGGAAACTCCGTAAGTAATTCTTTCGCTTCCTGGGAGACTCCGGGACCACCGGATTGAAGAAACACGTGGGACTGAACCGTCGGGTCTCGGTAAAGCAGATTGCGAACAAACTGGTACTCGCGCGTTGGACCACCCGCCAGGATGAGGACCGTTGCGTTCGGTTCAACGACGCGGACTTCCCTCTCGAGTGCATTGTCAGCGGCATTGGTGTCTTGAGTGGGGGCGAGCACTTTGACTTCATAGATCCAAGGACCTATTTCGCGCGGTTCCACTTCGAATGCCAAACTCGTGATATCGTCATCCCCTTCGAGATGAATGGTCCGCTCCTCTTCGATCGTCGGACCGACGTTGGACTGCCCCCCCGGTCGTCGCCGGAGCTGAACGGGGACTTGGGTGCCTTGCATCCCCGAGGCTTGAAGGAGTGCGGTCAAACGGAAGCGATCGCCAGGGAAGACACGTTTCGGGGCTTCCACATCCAGCAAACGCACGTTGATCGGATTCTTGTCGGTGCCTAGGCCGACAGGATGGATGGGAATGCCTTGGATCGACGCTTCTGCGATACTGTTGACCGGGTCAACACCTGCGTTGTTGCGACCGTCGGTAAAGACGACGATACCGGCGAGGGGGGATCCTCGTTCCTGATCCAAAATTGAATTGATCGCATCGCCAACTCGTGATTCTGTACCTGTGGCTGCGAGCAGATTTTCCCATGGGACTTCTGCAGGCGTTTGAACGGGAGCAGAAGGTCCTTCCTCGGAATTCGTGGTTGGCTTAGTCGGCATCACATCATCCGTTGACCACAGAGCGCTCAGCGGGATATTGTCCGCTCGCAGGACGGATGTAGCGATGGCTACAAATCCAATCAGGGAACCGACGACCGAAAACAGAACTACGTAACCCCAGGCAGTTGGATTCGAAGCCAGTTGACTAGTGGTTAGCTGATTTGTGCCGGCTCGGCTCAAGGCGCGAAACAAGAGTGCGGCGACAAGTAGCACGAGCGATGTTGCCAAGATTCCGGTGCCGATCCAAACGGTCCATCGCAACATTTGCAAGAGTTGATTAACTCCTCGTTCTGGATCCGTGTCGTTTCCCTGAGATATCGGCTTAAGGAAGGTAGCAACAGCGCTCGGTCGGGAGCTCTGGTCAAAGCGATAGATGGTCGTATCGTGTCGATTCTGCAGTTCCGACAAGAGATTCGTTTGTCCCAATGCGCTTTGGACCGCTGCGATGCGACTGGTTGAAGTACCGATCGTGGACGAAGAGGACGCATCATCGACGGGCATGGTCATGCTCAGTGACGTATCGACCAACACAGCCACCTTGGAGGCTCTCGTATCGCGTCGTTCGCTCCGTTTTTGCAGATCGAGAAAGAATATCAGGATGCCAATCAACGCGGTCAACCGTAGGATCAGCAAGGCATAGCCGATCACTCGCGGCAACTCTTGCCAGTCCTTGCGATACCAGTAGACGACCCAGCTGGCTATGGCCAGAATCACGCAGGCGAGCAAGAACCAATGATGCCATTGATCCAATTGCTCCAAACGCATGAACTGGTAGAAGACACGTGTGTCCTGCATGGTCGTCATCGTTTGGGCAAGTGATAGGAAGCGCTCCATGCCAACCACTGTTCGGCAACGAGGAGCAACAACAGTATGGCCATCAGCATCAGATTCCGATTGCTCATACCGGACAAGGCGAGATTGGAGCCGACGGAACCCGCCGGTCGATACGTGTACTTGACTCCATTCAATGCGTTGCTCAGATCCGTCGCAGTGATGCGTTCGGTATTTCCTTCGGCGGGTGGTGTGTTGCGAGCCAGGTTCTTGACAATGGAGTCCCCTTGAACGGCTGTTCCCCACCATTCAAACAGACCAGCGGTCGTCAGAGCACGGACGATGTCTTCGCTGTCACTGTCGGGTCGAATCTCCAAGTTGGCTCGCAACCCGTTCTCTCCGATGGTTTCGCCGTTGATCTGAAGGGCTGGTCGAATATTGCGACCGGTCGGTGCTGGGCAGATCAGCTGCGTTTCCGGCAACATCTCTTGCGCCGAGAAATCCCAACGCAAACCACTACCGACTAGCTTGGACGTCTCCGTAGTGCGGAACGAAGAAAGGTAGCCCACCATCTTTAGCGCCGCTACCACGAAGGTTGGATCCTGAGGCCAGTTACTCCATCGACGGTCCAGAGATGTCAGTGCAATCAAGACACGTCCGTCACCCAAGGAGTAATCGACCATCAACGGTTTCTTGTTTCGCAGTGTCGCCACTGGTTTCCATCGTTTGTCATTGGTATCTCGGGGTTCGATTTCGACGTAGCGTTGGATACGAACGAATTGGAACGGTGATGAACTCAGACCGAGCAGCGGAGCAAAGATGGGATGATTGTCTGCAATGATGTCGGGTGTCCCGTCCGTCGGGTCTTTCGGCAAGTCCACGGGCCCCATGAGCCCGAACGGTATCAGCGGACTGGTATCCGCGAGTCCTGATATCGGTTTCGCCAAGGCTGCGTAATTCCGCAAATAGTCATTGGCAGTCAAGTTGTCCCCGAACCAGATTGCGAGACCGCCGCCGCGTGAAACGTATCGGTGGAGATTTGCTAGGGCACGAGGGTCGAGACTGGGTACCGATTGAAGGACGATGCATGCGTAGGGATCCAAGCCCTCCGCGTCGGTGTCCCTCAAGTACTCAGGCCCTTCTCGAGCGATGAGGAGTCCGGTGCGCGCATTGCCACCTGGGTTGAGCGCGGATTCAAAAAAGAAGGAATGCTTGCCACCAGGATCGCCGTCGACAAGCAATACTCGGACACCGTCCACGAGATCCAGAACGCAACGGCCCGTGTTGTCGGCGGATATCGCGTCGGGAGGGAGTTCGGCCGTGATCACGTGCGAACCGCTCTTGGGAAAGACCACTTGAACGTTGCGTGTGACGGATTCCCCGGGCTCAATGCGATCCAGTAGGAGTGGTGGAAGTTCGGTCACTACTCCCGAGTAAGATTCCGCAGGTTTGGGTTCGCCATCTTTCCGGCTGTAGTCGATGGCTTGCACGCGGACGGCGACGTTGCGAACCGGAGCTGCACCATGGTTCACGACTGTCACGTTGATCATGGTAGGTACCCCTGCAGCCAAAACTTCTTGACGAGGTTCGATGGCGGCCAGGGTAAGATTCTCGTGGCGGTTTTCCACGCAATCCACCAATTGGATTTCGACGGGATCGCGGCGAAGGGATTGCAAGCGCTGCTTGAGAATCGTGGCGTTGTTCCAATCCTTAGTTCGGAAATCGCTCATGAGGTAAACGATGGCGCGGTCGCTCTGGTCCGACTGCAAGAGCGGGGCGACGGCTGCCAACGTTTCATCGAAGGAGCATTCCAACTGGGTTGGAGTCGTACTGTTGATTTTTGAAAGGAGACCAGTCGCATCGGCCGGGATGGTTCTTGCCAACAGGTCGGCAATGGCGTCAGCGCGGACTTCGTTGGTGCTGTTGGCTTCAGTAGCGGTCGGAGCGTCTGCGGACTCGACGACACGGTTGGCTGCTAGCGCACCACGGGACGCGCGAAAGATGGACAGCAGATGTTGTTGCGAGCCTTGGTTGGCTGCGTTGGCAATCGCGGCGATGGAACCGAGGGCGGTTTGATAAGCCGACTTGCCGTTGGCCGTGTCTCCCATCGATGCTGAATCGTCGAGAATGACATAGTGATGCGTTGTCGTGCGCCCGAAACCAGACAGCCATTTAGAACCGGTGATCCATTGCGCGAGCATCGCGACAAGCAAGGCCATCGCCAGCATACGCGAAGCGATCAAGAGAGCTTGCTTGAGCCATACCCAGCGTCGATTCTTGCGATAGCTTTCGAGCAGGAATTCCATCGCAGCCCAAGGTGTGCGTCGGTGCCGCACCAAATTGATCAAATGGATCAGCAGTGGTACGAGAACCAGCAAGAAACCCCAGGCCAACGGTTGGAATACGAATTGCATGGCTATCGTTTCCTCATGTGAGCCATGCGAGCACTCAAGTACGCGGTTAATGCTGCGTCCACATGCTTGCTCGTTCGAATCAACTGGTAATCAATCTTGGAGCTTGCGCAGGCATGTCGAACACGGTCGAGAAACCGTTGCAACGATTCCAGGTACCCTTCACGGAGCGCGCGAGGATTGCATGTTAAGTGATCGATCGTTTCCACCCCTTCGAAACGGGTCGGGTCATTGAACGGAAAATCGAGCTCATCGTCATCCAGGATATGAAAAACCAGAATGTCATGGCCGGCTTTGCGGAGCGAAGCTAATCCGCGCAACGATTCCTTTTCGCTTCCAAGAAAATCGGAAGCGATGACCATGAGGCTCCGCTTGGGATACGTATCATTGATTTCTCGAAAGACTTTGGTCAGATCGGTTTTATCGGCCGGTGTTGCTTGCTGGAGGGCCTTGAAGATGGCTTGTAAATGATTTCGGCTCGATCGCCATGGCAATTTGGTCCGCACTTGCTGATCGAAAACGGTGAGCCCGACCGAGTCTTGTTGTCGCAACGAAAGGTAAGCGATGCAAGCTGCGATGGTGGCTGCATAATCAAACTTGGTCAGTGGCCCACGGCCGTAACTCATACTGGCAGAGCCATCGACCAGAAGAGTGCAACGAAGATTCGTGTCTTCTTCGTACTGCTTGATGTAGAGGCGATCTTGCCGTCCCCAGACTTTCCAGTCGATATGCCGAAGATCATCACCAGGAACGTATTGTCGGTGTTGGACGAACTCTACCGATTGACCGAAGTAGGGACTGCGGTGCATGCCCGATAAGAAGCCCTCGACAATGTTTCGGGCTCGGAGTTCCATCGACGCGATGCGCCGAATGGCTTCAGGATGCAAATAGTTTTTTGAATCGGGCATCGCTCAGCAGTTCATCCTGGGCCGTTGGCGTTTGCTTGATAAGTTCATCGATGACGTGGTCGCTCGTGATCCCATCGCTTTCGGCAGCGAAGTTGACCACGATCCGGTGTCGAAGGACCGGTTTGGCGCAGAACTGAATATCGCTGGTATCCACTTGGGCGCGGCCGGATAGAGCGGCTTTGGCTTTGGCTCCGAGAATCAAGAACTGGACTGCACGAGGACCAGCCCCCCATGCCAGTTGCTCTTGGGCAAACTCGGGGATCCCTTCCTGGCCCACTCGTGTTTGGCGGACGATGGCTAACGCATACCGAATCACATTCTCTGAGACTTCGACGCCGCGAATGAAGTCTTGAAGCGACAGAATCTCTGGACCGCTCAAGACTGGCTCAATGTCACCTCCCCCTCGGCCCGTCGTTCTGCGGGCGACTTCGAACTCATCGTCGAAGGTGGGGTAAGAGACCCACACTTTGAACATGAATCGATCCTGTTGGGCTTCAGGAAGGGGATACGTTCCTTCCTGTTCGATCGGGTTTTGTGTAGCCAGCACGAAGAATGGGTCTTGCAAGGTATGACGGACACGACCGACCGTGATTTGCCGTTCTTGCATCGCCTCAAGCAATGCCGCTTGGGTCTTGGGAGGAGTGCGGTTGATTTCGTCTGCCAAGATTACATTGGCAAACAGAGGTCCTTCCATGAATCGCCGTTCGCGAGCCCCCGTCGATCGATTCTCTTCAATGATTTCCGTCCCGGTAATGTCCGCAGGCATCAGGTCCGGCGTGAATTGGATCCGGCTGAAGGACAGATTCATGGTTCTGGCCAGCGAGCTGATCATCAATGTCTTGGCAAGGCCCGGCACTCCTTCGAGCAGGCAGTGTCCTCGGGCGAAGATACTGATCAGCAGTTGCTCGATGACCTCTTGCTGGCCGACGATGATCTTCGACAACTGAGTTTGAATCTGCGAGCGAGCCCGCTGGAGTCTTTCGAGATCGGCGTGGGCTTGTTCGGCAATGCTCATGTGTGCTATCGCTCGGCGGTAATGAATGCGACGGTAATGAATGTGGTGGACGGTATGCGGCTGCCCATCTTGCGCAGCCGGATCATTGTATCATGCTTGATCAGCCTGGGCATCACGCTCAGGGTTCCAACTCATCCAAATTGATCATCATCCAAATTGACGACAGGCGGCATGTTCTTGCCGTAGAACTTGGTGATATCGATCCCTTGGCGCTGCTCTTCTTCCAGGAACTTGATTCGAGCTTCCAAGCGTTCGATACGGCGCTGCATCTGAGGAATCAACTCCAGGGTATTGTCGAACAATTCTCGCTTGGGAACCGTGGGATATCCAAGGTGCCGTTGCATGGCAGAAAACAGAAACAGCAGTTCTTTGCGTCGGTTGGCCAGGGCAATCTTGCCTTCGCGGACGCCGAACAGAATCGGATATTCGGCTTGAGCGTCCTCTCCCAGATGGCGTTTCCGATAAGCCACGAAGTCTTGGCTGCGTCCGTAGATGAGATCGGCGAGATCGACCAGTCCGATTTGCGCGCGCACCACGATGAGCCACTCTCTCCATTCCGGGCTGTACACCGGATCCTTGGCCATGGCGGTCAGGCCGGCATCGTACGACAAGCGATTGCGGCACAGGGTTTCGAACTGGTAGAAAAAAAGCCCCTGTGGATCCAGTCGGTCGCTTGCTTTGTATTGTGCCTCGTACTGCAGAATCCGTACGGCAGTTCGGAAATCGAAGCGTCCAGTGTCCTTCTCGGCTTGATCGACCAAGAAAGCCTGGAAAGGGGTGAAGTAGTGGAGCAAGCGGCGCATGCCAGGACCAAGAAGACCGGAATGCTTGAGTTCATTGGAGAGGAACTCGAGAGCAATGGGTAATTTGGTCGTCGCCAGGACTTCGAAGCGGCAATGATGCATCAAGTCTTGGAGAGTGATATCGTGTCCTAACCGCTCCCAAAGGATTTCGAACAAGTAGGCTTGTTCGACATACTCTTCGCGCGGCAGGAGGTCAGACACGCGATCAGTTTCCGGCGGCTGGCACGACCCATACTTTCAGTTCGGTCGTAACGTCGGAATGCAATTGCACCTTAACGGTATACAAACCGAGTTCCTTGAGAACGCCATCGAGTTTGATCTGTTCGCTCGAGAGGGTAAAGCCGTTGGCTTTTAGAGCGTTGACGATCTCGTTGGCTCCAACGCTGCCGTACAGATGTCCTTCGTCGTTGGCGTTGGCTTCGACATTGATCGACTGTTTGCCGATTTGGTCGGCCAGCGATCGCAACGATTGAATGCGTTGCTTTTCGACTTCCTGAAGTTTGGCGCGATGCTTCTCGATCATCCGCTTGTGGTGATCGTTGGCGATGATCGCGAGTCCTTCGGGGAGGAGGTAGTTGTTGGCGTGGCCGGCCTTGACTTCGACGATATCACCCGCCTTGCCAAGGTGCTCCACATTTTGGATCAGCATCAATTGGATGCCGCCGTTGGGGCCTTTGGGAAGACGTGGGAATTGGGGGACGCGTTTCTTGGTCGTAGTCATGGTTCGTGTTCTTGCGATATCGGTTCAGTGGATCGGAGGGGTTATAGCGTTCGCGTTGGACGTCTAGAAGGGCAATTCTTCCTTGTCGTACAACGGCTCTTCTGAATGCATTTCCGGAGCATGCATCTCATCGTGCATGATCGGGTAGTGGGGGGCTTCTGCGACGCGATTGGAGCTTGGGGTCGTGGCAGCGGGACGGGGGCGGCTTCCGTCGCTTGGCTCATTTCGGCCGAGCAGTTGCATCCGCTCGACGATGACATAAAGCTTGGATCGCTTTTGCCCGTCTTTTTCCCAGGTGTCGAGCTTGAGTCGACCTTCGACGAAGATCGGAGAGCCCTTACCAAGGTATTGGCCGACGACTTCAGCCAACCGTCCGAAGAAGGTGACGTCGACAAACGTCGTATCGTCGACCCACTCACCAGCTGCGTTCTTCCGTCGATCGTTGACAGCGATCGCATTCTGGCAAATAGCCATCTTTGTGCTTGGCGTGTAACGCAATTCCACGTCACGCGTCAGGTTTCCGATCAACACAACTCGATTGTAGCTGGCCACGATACTCCTCCCGAATCAATACGTTGCCGACGATTTCGCGTCGGTCTATTCCTCTTCGGCTTCTACCTCTTCTTCGTCATCCACGCCAACGGCAGCTGCAACCGGTTGTCGTTCCAATTGATCGATCGGCACGACGACCTTTTCCTGAGCGTGAGCGACCAAGGCATTGACCAAGCGCGGATCAACGCGTGTGACCAGGAATCGCAACAAGCTTTCGTTGAGCTGGCATGCGCGATTAAGTTCTTTGAGTTTTTGGGTGTCCAGCTGGAAGTAGGCCAGCCAATAGGTTCCCTTTTGGTGTCCCTTGATGGGGTACGCCAATCGTTGCTCAGCCCACAAGCGGCTAACCAAGATCTCTCCGCCCAAGTCGGTGATCAGTGACTGAACACTCCCAGCGATGCCTCCTGGGTCACGGGCATAATGGTTGCTATCGAACAGGAACAGACACTCGTAATATGCGTTAGCCAACGTCCAACTCCTCGAACAACTATCTTTCGAAACGTATCTTTGGTCTTTTGGGGAATCGTATGATTGTTTCGAGCCGCCCCCAGGTTCGCAAGGGACAAAAGCTCAGTTTCTGGTAGGAATCGTCTACCTGGAATCGTGTGGTTGTCGATCCGTACTGGGAGCTAGCGACCCGCGTTGAAGCGGTTCATTGCTGCTTCCAGCCCTTGGGTGAGCCAGCATTCGATGGCTTCCTTGGCTTTCGTCAGGGCTCCCACAACCAACGGGCGATCTTCCGCGGAAAAGCGACTGAGCACGTAGTCTGCGGTGTCCCACTCGGGTGGTGTCGGATCGATTCCAATCCTTAGTCGGGGTACATCTTGCGACCCCAGCGACTTGAGGATGTCGCCGAGACCTTTTTGGCCTCCGCTAGATCCGCTCCGCCGCAACCTTAACTTCCCCAGTGGTAGGCTCAAATCATCGCAAACCACCAGGATATTCTCGATCGGTACCTTGTAGAATCTTGCGACTTGGGCCACGGCCCTGCCGCTGCAATTCATAAAGGTCTGAGGCCAAACCAGGCAAGTCTCCCGACCTGCGAGAGCACCTCGAACCAATTGGGACTCAAATTTGGCTTGCACCGCGGGGCGCCCCATCTGTTCATGAAGCAAGCTCAAGCAGTCAAAGCCGATGTTGTGTCTTGTATTTCGATACTTGTCGCCGGGATTTCCTAGGCCGACAATCATCGCCATGCCATCCAGACCCACACCACCAGCCTTGGCTCCACCCGTATTGAGTGGCCCACCGGTGGGGGAGTCCATCATTATGCACCCGCTTCCGCAGGCTTCTCTTTGCGAATCAGTTCAGGTTCTGAGCCAGTTGCGACGGCAGCCTCGTCCGAACCCGACGTTTGCGACGCGACTTGGACAATGACCACACCCGCAGGCGTAAGAGCCGTCGCACCCTCTGGCAATTTCAGTTCACTTACGTGAATGGACTGACCCAATTGAAGTGAACCAATTTCGCAGGTCAAGAACTCGGGAATGCTAGCTGCAGGGCAGCGAATATGTAGTTCGTGCGTGACAAATCGCAATTGACCTGCCGATGTCAGCGCCCCTGGTGCTTCGCCATGCAAGTGAATGGGGACGGTGACATCCACCGTTTCCGACTGCGAAACCCGGGCAAAATCGACATGGATGATGTAGTCACCCATGCTGCTCCACTGGACCGCTCGCAGGAGGGCGGTATCGTTGACGTCCCCGGTCAAGTTAACCAGCTTGGTCCCGTGCTTGATCAAACTGTTGATGGTGGCCAAGGCAACCGTCAAGCACTCGTTTTCTTCGCCGTGTCCGTAGAGGATAGCCGGGATTTGTCCGCTTTCGCGAATCTTGATCATGGCCCGCGATCCCTTGACCTCGCGCTTCTTGACCTCAATCGTCTCAATCATTGCCTGCTGCGACCCGCTTGAAAATCTTGAAAATTCTTGAAAAAACGCCCCACCTCGACTTGCGCGGGCCAAAGAGTATGACGATTTTGTTTGTCGATGCAAGGGCAAATGTACTTGCCGTTTTGCTGCTCGGGCCTATCTTGAGTTGCAGCATCGGGAGCCCGGTTCCCCAAGGCAGTACGAGGAAGGCTCGGCACACGCGGTTATGGCGAAGAAATCCCAGTTTGAAACCATCGAGCCTGTTGGGGCCAGGGTCTTGGTCCTAAAGGATGAGCCCAAACGGCAAACCAAAGGAGGGATCGCACTCCCTGACGTAGCCGAAATCCCCACCATCACCGGCAGAATCGTCACCATCAGTCGCCAAGTCGAGCACGACGAAGACATGCCTCTGCGTCAATACGACAAGATTATCTTCCATCCCAAGAATGCCATTCCGGTCGATTTTGAGCCGGATAACCAGCTGTACGTCGTCCCTGTCGAGGACGTTGTCGCCGTCTTTCGAACCAAGCCTGTGGGTGACGAACCATGATCGGCGGCCCACCACCAGGCGGGCGATGGATCTGGTTTACAGGACTGGTCCTCGTCGAACTTTGCCTCGTCGTTTCTCTTTCGCTTCCCTGCTTGGGTCAGTCTTCCTTAAGTGGAGTTTCGTCGTCCGGGATTCGGTTGGTTGAGATCCGCTTCAAGTCCGACCGTCCTCCCTTGGTTGGGGAACTGGTCGCCGAGAGTCCCCAGTATGGTTTGCTGATCCTCGATGCGGATGGCCAATTGACCGCCATTCCACCTTCCGCAACCGAATCGGGGGATCCCGAGTTGGCCATCTCCAGCCTCCGGGAAATCGAAGGTGCCCTGGTTCCCACGCCGGCCAAGGAGTTGGCTGCGAAAGTCTCCAAGGACATGCCGCCGGGATCCAAGATCATCGAGACCGACCATTTCGTTGTTTGCTATAACACCAGCGACGTCTACGCTCGATGGAACGCTAATCTGTACGAGCGGATGTACAAAGGCATGCGTCGATTCTGGAAAGAGCAAGGGGTCGATGTTTGCGATGCTCGATTCCCAATGGTCGCCTTGATCTTTCGCACCCAACAAGAGTATTTGGATTACGCGAAGCGAGATTTCAACGGAGCCGAAAACACGTTTGGCTATTACATCCAAACCACCAATCGCTTGGCAACTTTCGACCTGACCGGGGTCGAAGGAATGATTCCCCCCGGAATGAAGATCCAGCGAGAGGAATTGATCACCGAGATTTTTTCTCGCCCCGAAGCGGAGCGGCAAGTGGCAACCATCTTGCACGAAGCTTGTCACCAAATCGCATTCAATACAGGTCTTCAAAAACGCTTGGGGGATAACCCACTATGGGTCAGCGAAGGAATTGCGACCTTCTTTGAGTCTCCCGATTTCAAGAGCTCTACAGGATGGGGCGGAACGGGAAAAGTCAATCGATACAATCTGGCAAATCTTCGAGCGTACGGTCTCAACCGCCCTGCAGATTCACTTCTTAAGTTGCTCAGCAACGATGATCTTTTGCGCAATTCTAACACGGCTACCGCGGCTTACGCTGAGAGTTGGGGGCTCACTTTCTTTCTGATCAAACGTCGAAGCAAACAGTACGTCGAGTATCTTTCGCTTCTTGAATCCAGGTCTCCAGGCGAAAAGGCCGATTCCAAACAACGGCTGGATGATTTCAAGAAATGCTTCGGAGAGGATCTGGTGAGTCTCGACAAAGAATTCGTCCGATTTATCGGTTCGCTGCTAAGGTAACCGATCCTTCCTGGTCGACTCAACGTTTGATGCCGATCAAAACGGGATCGTGATCCGACGATCGCCACGGATTGGGTCGGTACAGTGCTTCCGGTTGAAATTCCGTGTTGTAGTCAAAGAATCTCGGTTCATCGGAATTGATGTGCCATGTGGCGACGCCGGTAACGTCCTCCGCCAAAGCCGGGCTTGCGAATGCATGATCGAGACTGCCGGCTTGTCCGTAATAGACAAACGAATACTCATCGTGATTCGAGGCATGGAGATCAACGAGACCTGCAGCCCTTAGCGCATCGATGGGATCTTCCTGGCGATACGCGTTAAGGTCTCCGATCACCAAAACCCGCGGGTCGTTGCCGCCGACCTTCATTGCTTCGATGGCTTTCGTAATCGCGATGGCTTGTTTTCGTCGGGCTGCGTTGAACGCTCCCTGGCCATCTCCTTTGTTTTGGTTCTCTGGATCCGCCTCGTCGTCTCCTCCTTTGCTCTTGAAGTGATTGACGATTACCGTGAAAGGTTGGCCACCCTCCACGGATCGAAACGTCTGCATCAACGGTGTTCGGGCGATCGCGAATGCAGGATCGACAATCATGGCGACTTCATCCACGGCCTCCACGCGATCCCGTCGATAGATCAAACCCACTCGGATCGCATCGGCTCCACCGAGCGTATCCGAGAAGCCTGCTGGAACGCCGCAGCCTGCATAGACTTCGCTACCATGGTCCGCGTTGAGGGCGGCAACGAGATTGGCTTCCGCATCAGCGGTGTTCTCGATCTCCATCAGGCCGATGACGTCGGCTTGCAGCGCTCGAATGGCGGCGACCGTCTTGGCTTGTTGTCTCTGGAACTCCGCCTCGGAATCAGCCCCTCGCGCATTGTTGGTGCCATCATCGATGGTGGTAAAATAGTTGAGGACATTGAAACTGGCGACGGTCATGTCCGCCGCTCCGACATCAGGACGTTCGGGCCGTTCTGCGGGTTGAATATCCAGAGGTTGCCCGACCACGAGCTGGAAGCCTCGATCCGTGCGTACCAGTGTTCCTTCTACATTCGAGACCGAGGAACCAATCCGAACCGTTTCGATTCCAGAACCAAGTTCGGGGACTAAGGATGGAGGGAAGATATTCTGTTCGTCGGATCCATCGTCGAGTGTGATGGTGGCGGTGTCATTGATCTTCTGGGCAGCCGTCACTTTGGCGACGTTGCTGCCACCCTCGATGGAAATCCCTTCCGGATCCGAGTCGTTGGGGTCGATCGATTGGGTGGGAATGAAAAGGCGTTTGCGGGCCACCTTCAATTGACCACGTCGGAGCAAATCGAACGTATCGACAACCGTCAGCTCCCCATCGATGCGGACTTGTTTTCCTACCAACGAATTCCAGTCGACGGCATTCAGGTCACCGCGCACGAGCGTCGATTCGGACGCACCGTCTTCTCGAGTGGTTTGAGCTTCTCGAGTGGTTTCAGCCGATTTGACTTCCGGAATCGTTCGGGCCGACTCGACAACTGGGGTGCTGCGAGTGTTGCAGCCTGCCAGCCCGGTTCCGATGGCGACCATCCAAGCCAGGATGCCCGGTCTGGATGAAGAAAGAAGGGATAGACGCACAAAAGGAGAGTTGAGACGCATCGTACTGTCCTGACGGGCGCAGTGATTATGAAAACAAAAAACCCCTGGACTCACCGGGTGACTTCACCAGGGTGACCAGGGGTAATTCTTCAGCGAGGTCGACGGGTCTCGAACCCGCAACCTCCGGATCGACAGTCCGGTGCTCTAACCAATTGAGCTACGACCCCTCGCTTATGGGACTCAGAAGTATAACTGCCGGATGCAGGCCTGCAAGGTCTTCCAAGCCCCGTTTTTTCCGGCCGGTTTCTGGATACGGCAGTACCAGTTATGCGGGATGAAACGGCAACAAGGTCGACGATGCGAACGGATTCTGGAAAACCTGTTGGCGAGTTCCGGCCCCACGTCCATTCTCGACTTACGGTTTCCCGATCGTCCGTTCTGGTAAGGTCGAAAAACGAGGGGTCTCATGTCCAAAGTCGACTACTACATTGGGAAATTCCTGAGCGGTGTTCAGTACAGCGTCGAACACATGTCGGTCACCCACTGGTGCATCCTCGGATCGATGTCGGTGATCCTCGGATTCCTGTTTCTGCGCAGCACCAACAATCGGATCTAAACAATCGGATCTAGAGGGGCTTGACGTTCGACGGGGCTTGCTTTGAAAGCGTAACGGCCCAAGCCGTACGGTGAGTCCTGAGAATGACCGCGTGTTGTGAGTAAGTACGTGTCACCGGGCAGCTCGCGCTGCACCGCTACTAACCGGTGCCGCTGGGTTGGCAATTAACGATTGGTCGTTGGACTCGGTTTGGTTGCCGATTCTGTTGCAGATGCAGCTTCTTGCTCGAGTGTTTTTGGGTCGAGCTTGCTTGGCCACGCGAGCAACTCGAGTGTCCCTGCCAGTTGCTGGTCCTGTTCGGCAAATGTTTCGAGCGACGATTCATCCAATGTGAAGGTCATGGTCAATCGACGACCGGTATCGTTCGAGATGTGATAGTAGATCCATCGGATAGGAACTCCCTCAACGCTTCCACCTACGCTGATGCGCAGCAATCGATGGTCGGTTCCCGAGAGCCGTTCCGATGTTTCCAGTATCTCGTGACCACCCTTGCTGATGAGTCTTCGCACATCGGACTCGAAGCCCGCCATGCTCAGTTGTCGTCCGGGTTCGAAGTCGATCAGGTTCGCGATGTTGCACTGCGCGACACGGCGATTGCCAACGATGAATCGCAAGGTCGCTTCCTCGCCATTGTCTCGATACGTTGTCCAGCGGCGATCTGCAAGGAAGCGATAGTAACCATGATCGGATTGGAATTGAAGAATACTGGCTGCCTCCCAGCTGGGGACATCGCGCACTGCATCGCTTAACGTCCGACCGTGGCTCATCTCTTCAATAGGGGCTCGCAAAACCCGCAACGTGGCCGTAATCTTGAATCCGGGCTCGGCTTCACCAATCTCTCGAGTCTCTTCGGTTTGCATCGCTAGCCAGGAGATATAACCCCCTTTGCGATCCAAGACTCCTTTCCCATCGATCACCATTTCCGTGGAAACATTGCGGATCGATCCAGTCAGTTTTCCTTCGATTGCGAGCTGGGCTTTCTCTTGATCCACATCCACTAAACAGACCGTCAACTTGCCATCATGAATCGCGTCGAGATTCAGTAATCGAGCGGCTTGAACCGCATCCACATTCCACTTGTCTCCGATCGACACCTCTTCCTCGGTCAGCAAAGCATCCAAATACATCGTCGTAATCGATCCATCGACCAGATCGCGTTCTGCAGCGAAAAGGGGATGGGATGGAGCTGCCGACACCATACCGGCCGGAGCCGAGTGCTTGACAATCTCGCGGCACGTCTCGCGCAACTCGGTCTTGGTGATATGGCTGTCGACACGAATCTCGGATTTCGCTTCATGAAAGTACTGGACGCATGTGTCGTTGCGATCGCTCTCGAGCTGATATTGTTCGTCGTAATCCAGCGTGGCGGTCGACTGAACGGGGGCCGTTCTCGCTACAAGTTGCTTGCCATTCTTTCGTTCAAGGGCTACGCCTTGGTTCTTCAGTCGTACTTCCCCTTGCAACTCAAGAACGCTTCGAACGCGGAACGACGGGAGTTTGCCGACACTCTTCTTCGGCTTGGTCCCTGCGGCATGGGCCATCCAAACGTTGGAACCAAGCCCCCCCAAGGCCACCGCACCCACCACCTTTGCAAACCACGAACGACGTGTGGCACGACCTTCGGATGCAACCCTGTCAATTGGCGCAACCCTTTGTTTACGTTTCATGCTAGCATTCCCCGGGAACGTACGGACATGATGGTGACTGCCAAGCAAGAATCGGCAACCGGGAGGTGGCAAGTGAACAGAATCGCGACAATCGACAAATTCGCTACAATTCACCGTCATGTGAGGGCATTCACGGTCTGAAGTTCGAACGTGGCTAGGAGGTCCGGCGAGAGTATCCCATATTCGGTGGAACCATGATTACGGACATTCGATCGCAAATTGTGACAGAACAGGTCGACGGCCAAGTCGAGCTGTGGGAGAGCCCAGCTTGGCTGGCTGCTTTTACGTCACGTCGTAATCCCTTCAAGACAGGGCCAAACGAAGATGCGTTGGGTCTGTTCCAAGTCGATGAGTCATCTGGTGTCTTCGCCGTGGCCGATGGATGCGGTGGGATGCGCGGTGGCGAGCTCGCGGCCAAATTAGCATTGCAATCGCTGGAAGAATCGCTTGCCAACAACGACACGTCTCGGCTGCGAGCTGCAATCCTGGATGGGATTGAGCATGCCAACGAAGCGATTCGAGGTTTGAAACTCGGAGCGGCCTGCACGCTAGCGGTGGTCGAGTGGCAGGATGGGGTTATTCGGCCCTACCACGTTGGGGATGCCAAGATTGTGATCACGGGTGGAATGGGGCGGATTCGGTACCAGTCGATCTGCCATTCTCCTGTGGGCTTCGCCGTCGAATCGGGATGGCTGCACGCGGACGATGCGATGCATCATGAAGACCGGCATCTGGTTTCCAACGTCGTTGGGTGCGAGCGTATGCGAATCGAGATTGGGCCGACGATACGGTTGGGGCCTCGTGACACGGTGGTTCTGGCGAGCGACGGTCTGTTCGATAACGTATCCATTGCCGAAGGGGTGGAATGGCTGCGCAAGGGATCCTTGGCGGAGTCGGTTCATCAGTTATCCCGAATGTCCTGCGAACGAATGATGGGAGTCGCGGGAGCGCCATGCAAACCGGACGATGTCAGTTTCATCGCGATTCGTCCTAAGGCCGCTGCCAGACGATCCGCTCAACATGCATCGCTGCCCAATCGACCACGATAAAGTTCCAATGCTCTTCGATTGGATGGGAAGGCTAGCTGGTTGAGGACCTCATCGGTGAGGTCGGTCCAGATCCAATCGGCGATTTCGCCGTCCAGCGTTTGAATCTCGTGATGTTCGACTTCGACGACATAGAACATGTCGAGAACAGGCAACTCTACACCTCGATACACATACTGATTCGGTGCTGAAGTCAAATAAGTCATCGACAGGATGGGTAATCCGACTTCCTCGAGGACTTCCCGCTTCAGTGCTTCTTCGGAGGATTCATCCGGGTCGATAAAGCCACCGGGCATTCCGAGTTTGCCTTTGGCCGGATCGTTGGCTCGTCGGACCAAGAGAACTTTCCCGTCAGAATCCGTGACAATGGCACCAACCGCCGCGACGGGACCAAAGAAGGATGTGTGACCGCAAACGTGACATCGAAAGGGTCGAGCGGGTTCGAAACTCGCACGCTGGGTACCGCAAACAGGGCAGTACCGATAAACAGCTTCGAGCTTCATGGGTCGAGCGATGGTTAAGGCTTGAGTCTTGGGAGGAGCACTCGTTCGACCCATTTGGTATCGACGGTCCCCTCGACAAATTCCGGTTGCTTCAGGACCGTCTTGTGGAACGAAGCCGTCGTTTTGATGCCGGATATTCTCAGTTCGCTCAAGGCGCGGATCATGGTTTCGATCGCTTGTTCGCGGGTCGGCTGGTGCACAATCAACTTGGCGATCATCGAATCGTAATGGGGTGGCACCACATAACCGGGATGAGCATGCGAATCGACACGCACTCCCAAGCCACCTGGGATGTACATCTTTTCGATGCGGCCCGGGCATGGCTGGAAGTTGCGATCCGGATCCTCGGCATTGATCCGGCATTCGATCGCAGCACCGCGAGGCTTGATGTCTTTCTGAGTAAAGGGAAGTTTTTGGTTGGCCGCCACGAGGATCTGGGTCTTGATCAGGTCGACACCCGAGATCATTTCGCTCACGGGGTGTTCGACTTGAATACGAGCGTTGACTTCGATGAAGTAGAACTCATCACTTTGGTCAACGATAAACTCCACCGTAGCGGCATTGTAGTAGTTGGCTTGTTTGACCATTCGGACTGCCGCATCGCACATGGCTTTACGAGTCGATTCTGGCAATCGAGGAGATGGGCTCTCTTCGATCAGTTTTTGGTGTCGGCGCTGGACGGAGCAGTCCCGTTCGTGTAGATGAACGACATGGCCATGTTGATCCGCGATGACCTGCACTTCGACGTGACGTGGTCGATCGATGTAACGTTCCAGATACACACCAGGGTTTCCGAAGGCAGCTTTGGCTTCGGTTTGAGCTTGGGCGACGGCAGTCTGTAATGCGGCTTCATCCGCAGCGACACGCATCCCTTTGCCACCACCGCCGGCTGTGGCTTTGATGAGGACTGGGAATCCGATTTTTCGCGCGGCTTCGATGGCATCGGTTCCACTTTCGATGAGGCCGTCGCTGCCAGGGACCACTGGGACACCTGCAGCGATCGCCATCTCGCGGGCAGTGTTTTTGTCCCCCAGTTTCTCCATAGCTTCGGGGGAGGGGCCGATGAATTCAAAGTTGCAACTTCGGCAGACTTCGTTGAAGTGAGCATTCTCTGCGAGGAAGCCGTATCCAGGATGGATGGCATCGGCTTTGCCAAGTTCAGCTGCAGCGATCACTCGATCGATACGCAGATAGCTGTCCATCGATTTAGCTGTACCGACGCAGATGGCTTGGTCGGCAAGCTCCAAATACTGCGCACCCCGATCTGCCTCGGAGAATATGGCGACGGTTTCGATACCGAGCTCCTTGCATGCGCGAATCACGCGCAGTGCAATCTCACCTCGATTGGCGATCAAGACGCGACTGAACATCGTGCGGTCCTAGCCTCGAGTATCGACTTTGAAGAGAGGTTTTCCGAAATCGACGGCTTCCTCGTTGCGCACCAAGACCTGTACGATCTTGCCTCGAACTTCAGCGGTGATTTCATTGAAGACTTTCATGGCTTCGATAATGCAAACGACGGAATCGTTCTGCACGGCGGAACCCACTTCAACGAAATCCTTGGCGTTGGGATTTGGTTTCGAGTAGAAAGTACCGACCATCGGAGAATTGATGATGGTGATATGAGGTCCGTCGAGTGGGTCGGCGGCTGCGGGTGCAGCGGCAGACGAGGATGCTGGTGCCGGTGAAGGAGCAGCCGGAGCCGGGGCCATCATCGGCTGGGCAACAAAGGTCTGGCCAT
>JALOQW010000100.1 GCA_025459275.1 Pirellula sp. | reverse complement strand
GACAGCTCTTCCCTGGGCACGCATCAGGAGTCGATCCCGCAGGAAGACAAACCCAAACTCCTTGGCCGTGCCGTACGTAATATCCGCACCGTACGACTTCCTTCGATCATCCTGGCTGTGATCGGTAAGGACGATACCAACTCGCAGTCCGAGAGCGTCGTAGAGTGGCCGCATCCACTCGGCATCCCGCTGCGCAAGATAGTCGTTGACGGTAGCCAAGTGGGCGCCTTTGCCAGACAATGCATGCAGCGCAAGAGGGAGCGTCGCGGTCAGTGTCTTTCCTTCCCCAGTTTGCATCTCGGCGATGCAACCGTGGAACAAGAAGATGCCCCCGAGTATCTGAACATCGTAATGCCGCATGTTCAGGCGTCGACGCCCCGCTTCGCGTACCAACGAATAGGTCTCGGGCAACAACGAGGCGAGGGACTCTCCACTCTTTGCCCGGTACACGAGCGACAACGCTTCTTTCCGCAATTGCGGGTCGGTCAAGCCGCGACGCGCTGGTTCGAGCGCGTTGACCGCTCGCACCTGCTCAAGCCATTGGTTGATTTTGTAGCGGCCGACCCCTGGAATCTTCCAACCTGCTGCGACGCGAGGTCGGTACGGCAATTGGACCTTTGCTTTTTTGGGGGCGGCCTCCGGAACCACGTCGGGTTTCGTTCCAGCGGCGCGGGCATGTTGGGCTCCCTCCGTCTCGGCGGGCCGGTCCAGGGTTTCATTTGGCCCTGAATTGGATTCGGAATTGGAGAGTGTCGCCATATCGGGATCGTAACGGAAACCGGGGAGAGACGTCGGGTTAGGAGATCGAGTGTACGCCAGCGGACACACATTCTAGACCCTTTTGGCTTTTTCGTCCGCACTCTTTTCCACTCCTCAGCCCCAATCGTGGGAAGTCAGGAGAAATAGAGAATTCAGCCATACGATGTGAGTTTGGGCAGATTGGAGAAGATAATCGTGTTCTCCCTTTTCTTTCTTAGTTTCTTGGAATAGCGGCCGATCCTAATATCCGAAAGGTACGCAAGCCTCCGCGTAACGAGACAAAGACCATGAATATCGATCGTAGGACCCTCGCTCTGATCATTGCTTCCATGTGTGGTACCGGGTCGGTATCGCTGGCTCAAGATGATCTGACGCTCATTTCGCTGGCCAACTCGGGCCGAATCGGAGACTCGGAGGTAACCACGGTTACCTCATCGGTATCTGACGACCCCGCTGTTCAAAAGACGAGTGCGTCCGGCACGCTAACCGACCTTGACTCCAACTCAGGTTCGGGCCGTATTTCCGACGAATCCACGGTTGATGAGTTTGACAATGAACACCCATTGGTCTCAGCGACGCCGACAGGCTTCTCGGCCGCGAGCTATTCGGTCGCCAGTCACAATTCGATCTACGATACTGGTGCGTCGTGTTCTTCCGGAGCATGTCCAACGACTTCGAGAACTGTGGGTGGTTCTGGGTTAGGTTGGGTTGACTTCGATACCCTTTTTTGGTGGGGGCGAGGTCTTAACAACGCTCCTGTCATTGTGGGTGGTGCGTCGCCTACCGTTCTGCCTTCGATTCCGCTCCTCGGTGGTCAAGACAATCCACTTGGGACCGATATGCTGTTCGGACTACGAACCGACTTGGGATTCTGGTTGGATGACTGCCAGCATTACGGAGTCGGAGGTCGCGCATGGGGGATTTTGACCGACGGTCAAGAGAGCATCATTACCAACGGCGGCAACTCGACGGGTATTGCATTCTTCAATACCTCCTTGGGCATACCCGACGTTAGCACCGTGAATCTGGACACTGGCGCGTTTGGTGCCAACACGGGTACTATTGGAGTTCTCAACGAGCTGGACGTCTTCTCGGGCGAGCTCTATGGAAGAGCATTGCTGATCGGGGACAGTTGCCATCGTACCGATTTGATCGGCGGTTACACGTTCCTGCGTCTGGATTCGGGATATAGACTTCAATCCATCGTGAATGATGGAGTGACCAACGCTCCTCCTCCAGTAGGCACGGTCACGACTGTGACGGATCAATTTTCGACCCAGAACATTTTTCATGGCGGACATATTGGTTTATCCAACAGCATGAATCGCGGTCGCGTAGGATTTGATCTGTCCGGCAAGGTGGCTCTAGGCAACATGCAATCGACGAGCGTCGTGGCTGGTAACTTCGAACAAGTTCCTCCGCCTCCGAACGCTCCCACCACTGCTAATCGAGGGCTGTTTGCCCAGAGCAGCAACATCGGGACGATCACTCAAAACAACTTCACCTTTATTCCTGAGGTCAACGCCAAGATGCGATACCGATTGGGGCGGGCGCAGTTGGGAGTAGGCTACACGCTTGTCTTGCTACCTGAGGTGGCGATGGCTGCAAGCCAAATCGACACCAACATCGATGTCTTTAATATCCTTGGAACACCGGTCGCACCGACTCCCAACTTCAACACGGAATCGTATTTCCTCCATGGATTGGATCTTGGGCTAACCTTCCAGTTCTAGTCCGATTCACTTCCGCGTTCTTGCCCGCTCACTCCATCTCATCACATTATGGTTCCGACGCTGGTACACGAAATCGGGTCTTGGATCGATCAGTTCTCTGACGCCTTGACTCGATGGGAAACGATCCTGTGCGATCTTCGAGCCGCATACCTGCAAGGAGATCAGGAATTGATCCTGGATCTCTGCCAACAGGGTGAAACCATTCAACAGTCGATTGCGATCGGCAAGCAAGGTCGTATCGAACTTTTGGAGAAAGCCCGGTCGTTAGGGTATCCAGCCGGTAGTATCAAAGAGTTGTCTCAGCAATTGGACTCGGTGTGGCCAGCCCTTTGGACCCACCGTATTCAATCGATGGAGCACCAGCTGGTCCGCATCGAGCAACTCAGTGTCAGTTTATGGATTACTGCGTTCCAAGCCCGTGACTTCGTGTCTGAATTGATCCGTATTTTATCTACAGGCCGCTCGCAAGAAGCGACATATTCTTCGTCGGAGATCCAATCCCAAGAGGGTGGATACCTGGTCAACGAAGCTGCCTGATCCTTTGAAGGGGGCCGGGACATGTCTTTGTTCAGTGCGGTTCAATCCGCGGCAACCTCGCTACAGATCAATCAACTGGGCTTGCAAGTCGTCGGCAATAACATAGCCAACGTCAACACGCCAGGCTACGTACGACAACAGCTCATTCAATCACCGGCCGTCGGATATCGTTTCGGCGATACGATCATCGGACAAGGGGTCCGCGCCCAAGCTGTCCAGCAGGTGGTTGACGAGTTCGTCTTGGACCGCATGCGCAAGACGCAAAGCGATCTTTCACTTCAGGAAGAGCTGGAGTCGGAGAACGTAGAAGTCGAGGCGTTGCTCAACGAACTTACCGACCGCGATTTCTCGTCCATGCTCAATCGATTCGCGGACGCGTTCCAAGAAATCGCGAATCAGCCAGGAAGTGAGTCGATGCGATTATTGGCCCTGCAAAGAGGGCAGGAAATCGCAAGTGAGTTGCAGAAAGTCTCCCTCAATGTTCAAGCCTCGGCGGCACGAGCGCGGCAATCGATCATCGGTGTTACCTCAGACATCAATCGATTGGCGAAGACCATCGGCAATCTCAACTTGAGGATCGTTGAACTAGAGGGTGGGAGCGTCACGCGATCGGATGCGGTCGGTCTGCGTGATGAACGGATCAAAGCCCTCAATGAGCTTTCGTCTCTGGTCAACATCAATGCCTCCGAACAACCCGACGGTTCGGTTACTGTCTTCATCGGAGGGGATTTTCTGTTGGCGTCGAACCTGGTCCGCGAACTGAAGACACAGGTCATCGAGAATGATGATCGAGGCATCGAAGTTCGATTTGTCGATTCCGATTCCCCGGTTCCAATCACAGGTGGGCGACTCGCAGGTCTGTATCAGACAGCGATGCCCTCGCGCCCGGATGGTATGCAGACCCGGCTCGATGCTTTGGCTCGCGATATGATTCGCGTTGTCAACTCCGTCCATTCGCAAGGACAAGGGAGTCGAGGCTTTCGTACTACGGCAGGGGAAGTATCGATCGCAGAACGGGACAAACCGCTGGAAGTCGGCAACCCCAAGCTGGACCTTCGAAGTGGGTCGTTCTGGATTTCGGTAACCGACGAGCGAAACTCGACCGAACGAAACATTGAAATCCCCATTCAGCAGTTGGGGATCGAGTCCGACACTACGCCGTCTCAGCTTTTGGCAGCCATTGACGCCGTAGATGGTCTCTCCGCGAATTGGACCAACGACGGCCGATTGGAGATTCGATCCGATTCGGAGGCGATCCGCTTCAGTTTGTCGAAAGATACGAGCGGCGTTCTAGCAGCCCTCGGAGTGAACACCTTCTTTCGAGGTACTTCGGCCTTGGATATTGAGGTCCGCCCAACCCTCCTCAACGACCCAAGCGCCATTGCTGCTAGTTTCAACGGTGTTGGCAAAGGAGCGGACAATGCGATTGCGATCGCGGAAGCCTTTACCAAGGGGCATCCATTGCTCGATGGCAGCAGCATCGGCGATGCATACCAACGCATGTACGGCGACACTATTCGCAGCATCAACGAACAAAAGGGAATCGCAGACGGTTTGCGCAACTTTCGGCAATCGTTGGAAGCCAAGCATCTCAGCGTATCGGGTGTCAATCTCGATGAAGAGGCGGTCAAGATGATTATGTACCAGCGTGCGTTCCAAGCGACCAGCAGGGTAATCACGACCGCCGCCGATCTGATTCGTACCTTGGTGGAAATGGTTTAAGGTTGCGGCCATGATCAGTTCCTTTTTTCCTGTATTCGCCGGCCGAACCAGTGACCCACAGGCCCAGTCTCGAAATCTGTATCAAGTACAGATGGGCAAGAATGGTATTCAACGCGTCCAAGAACAATTGGCTACTGGACGCCGTATCTTGACACCGAGCGAAGAACCAACGACATCGATACGCATTCTGCAGTTGCAACGGGAGCAAGAGTTCCGAACTCAGGCTCTAACCAATCTGAATTCGGCAACCACCTATTTGAATGCGACCGAGTCCACCCTGTCGACGATCCAGGGTATCGTCAACGAAATGCGAGGGTTAACGGTCGGCGCATCCACCAACCTCCTCTCGGAGTCTGAAAGAGAGGGGCTTTTGAGTGAAATCACTGCTTCGCTGAACCGCTTGGTGAGCACTGCAAATACCAAGTATCAAGATCGCTATTTGATGGCAGGGTCGTCGTTGGACCAGCAACCGATCAGCTCACTAGGGCGCTCCGTGCGCTTCGTAGGTGACGACAAAGACCTTTTGACCATCTCCGATGACGGCCAGTATTTGCCCCACAATATCGCTGGCCAACGCGCCCTCGGCTTGATGTCCACAAGCGTTGTTTCGAATGTGGATCTGGCCCCTGCGGCAACTGCAGAAACCCTGCTCTCAGACTTGAACGGAGGGAACGGTGTCAGCCCGGGTGCTATTCGCTTTTCCGATGGCGTTGAGCAAGTCACGATCGATCTGTCGCAGGCGTCGAATTTGAACGATGTGCTGCAACTGATCAATGGCAATGTGACATTAAGCGGGCGCGAAGTAACGGCGGCCATTCAATCGAACGGGACCTTGAGGATTGAATATTCAGACGGATTGCAAGGCACCATTCGCATCTCCGATGTCGGTGCCGGCCGGGCCGCAACCGATTTAGGTATCGCCACCGATGTGCCTGCGCCTCTTCTACCGATCGAAAGCCCTTCCTTGGATCCGATTCTCAAGCTCAATACTCGCTTGTCTCAACTGAACGATGGCGCAGGCTTCGACAGTTCCGAGGGCTTTCGTATCACACAAGGGGACAAGACGTATACGATTGTCATTGGGACCGCGCAAACGATCGAAGATGTCTTCAACGCAGTGCGGCGTACGGGGGCGGCGATTACCGCCGACATTACTCCCGACGGTCGAAACATCCGCTTCCGCTCTACGGAAAGTGGCATCAATGTCTCGATCGGCGAGAACGGAGGGCAATTGGCCTCGAGATTGGGAATCCGTACACTGACTCCATCAACGCGACTGGATCAATTGAATCACGGTCGTGGCGTCGCCAAGACCGATGGAGCCGAACTGTCGATTCGACGCGCGAACGGTAGTCAGTTTTCCGTCGATTTGACAGGTAGCGTAACGCTTCAAGATGTGCTCAATCGAATCAATGAGAACGTTGCGAACCAAGATGCAAGTCTGAAGATTACTGCCACACTCAACAGTCACGGCAATGGAATCACGTTGTCATCGGTGCTGCCTCCTCCAGGCACACCTGATCCACAACCAGTAGCCATCTTCGTCGTTCGGGGAGCCGAAGCCGCGTGGGATCTTGGCCTGGTCCCCCCTGGACAGGACAGCGTTGTGGGGACGTCGATCCCGACAGGATCCCGAATTGTCGGCCAAGACCCGAATCCTCAAGAGGTCAAAGGGGTATTCAATTCGCTACTGCGTTTTCGCGAAGCGGTCGAACGAGGAGATCTAGGTCAGATTGCGCGGGCTGCTGAACTCTTCGACGAAGATCTCGATCGCCTCACCGCCTCGCGTGCTTCTCTAGGAGTCTCACTGCAACAAATCGACGATCTGAATCGCAATCATGAAGATCGCAATAATGACCTTACGCAGAGCGAGTCCCGGCTGTTCGATGCGGATATCGCTGCCACCATCGCCGACCTCAACGGCCGACAGATCGCTTACGAGGCCAGCCTCAAACTTTTGGCGGGAACCAATCGGTTGAATCTGTTCGATTTCATTTGACCGCAGATGCAACTGCCTAGGTGGGTGGCCGCTGCCCAGAGGGGATTCCTCGTGGTAGAACTAGTCGCTATTCGAGGCTAGGTGATGATCGCGATAGGAGATGGGCCGCTTGGAAAAAAACAAGATAACGATTGTCGGGATCGGAGACGACGGTGCTCCCGGGTTAACGCAACAAGCGACCGACTTGATCCGCCACGCGACCCGTTTGGTAGGACCAGGGAGCTTGTTGGCTAAGTTTCCTGAATTTACGGGTATCAAGGAGACGATCGGCGCCGATCTGGATGATCTTGCGAGGCGTCTGGATCGATGCGATGCTGGGACGGTACTGCTGACCAGCGGTGACCCGCTTTTTTACGGAACCGCGCGCTTTCTGTGCGATCGGCTCGGCAAGGATCGCTTTGAAGTCCTGCCACACGTCAGCAGTATGCAGCTTGCCTTTGCGAGAGTGAAAGAAAGCTGGGACGAAGCGTATCTGACAAATCTGGCGACGCAACCTTTGGATCGGATCATCGAACGTATCCGAACAGCGGAAAAGGTTGGGCTCTTCACATCAGAAGAATGCCCACCACAGGAACTCGCTCGAAAACTGCTCGAACGCGGCATCGGCTACTTCAGCGCCTACGTCTGTGAGAACCTAGGCTCACCGGACGAACGAGTCACGCGATGTTCGCTGACCGAGATGGTTCATCAACGATTCGCTCCATTGAATGTGATGATCCTGACTCGGACCCCAGGTGCTCCCGACAGCCTCAACCGAGCCAGTTCTCGACGTCTGTTCGGTAATCCCGATGAGTGCTTCCGGCAAAGCAAACCAAAACGCGGTCTACTGACCCCTTCCGAAGTACGGGCGATCGCCTTGAGCGAACTCAATCTCAGCCCGACATCCATCGTTTGGGACATCGGGGCAGGTAGTGGTTCTGTCGCCATCGAAGCAGCCCAGATTGCTCGGCTTGGGAAGGTCTACGCGATCGAGATGGATGCCGAAGACTATGGTTTGATGATTGAGAACGCCAGGCTCTTTGAAGTAGAGAACTTTGTGCCTGTGCTCGGCGAAGCGCCGTCGGCCTGGAATACGCTCCCCGATCCCGATGCAGTCTTTATCGGGGGGACAGGACGATCCGTGACGGAACTTGTCAGCCTGTCGTGGGAACGATTGAAGATCGGCGGTTGCCTGGTCGTCAACGTCATGAGCATCGAAAACGTCGCAGGCCTGCAACATACCTTTATGAAACAATACAACCTCGAGCCGCAACTCTGGATGCTCCAGATTTCGCGAGGGACTTATCAGTTCGAAAAGCACGGGCTGGAATCCGCCAATCCCAACTTCTTGTTGCGAGCCACCAAGGAACGCTAGCAATAAAAACTCCGTCATCGAAGAGGGACACGCGATGAGCCGGTGTTGCCAAAGTGCCATCAACTTTGGTAGCACATCGGTTATGACTCGCATCGATCGTTACTTACTGATTCTCTACCTTCGCGTTTTCGCTGTTTGCTTCGTGACCCTGGCTGGTCTTTTGATCGTGGCTCAGGTCTTTACGAATCTGGATGAGTTTATTCAGTACGGTAAAGCCAGGGGGAGTTTGGTGCGAGGGCTTGTGGAATACTACAGTCCCGCGATGCTCGCGATTCTTGACCGGACTTGTGGTCTTCTGGTTCTCCTTTCAACCATGTTCGTCATCGCCTGGTTGTATCGCACGAACGAAATGACGGCTCTTCTTGCGGCTGGAATCAGCAAGGCGAGGATCATCCGCCCCATTTTGATCATGTCTGTGCTGGCCATAGTCTTCGCGGCTGTGTCGAGGGAGTGCTTTATCCCGCATTGGGCAACGGCGTTGAGCAAGAGTCCTCAAGACTTGCAGGGGGGGGAACGTCTTCAATCGATCCGTCCGACCGTCGATGTCGATTTTGGAGTCTTGATTGCAGGAAGAAACCTCGAGACGAATTCGCAATCCATCATCAGTCCCGTGTTCAAGTTTCACGGTCCGGTGGCTGAGGTCATCGAACAAATTCATGCCAATCGTGCGGTTTACCTTCCGGCGGATGCGACACATGGAGATGGATATCGCGTGGATGGATTGAATCCGAAGTCGATTCTTCCAGGCGTGCCTTCCATTCGAAGGGACGGAGTCGACTATCTGCTGCTACCATCCGATACACCATGGCTTGCAGCGGATCAGTGCTTTGTAGCGAGTCGGGTAGAATACGATATGTTGCGGGGTGGATCGAGCAAACAGTTCGCTTCCACAGCCGACTTGATTTGGAGATTGCGGAACCAGCCGGAATACTACGGGACAGACATGAAGGTGATGGTTCACACGCGATTTCTGCAACCCTGGATGGACCTTACCCAGTTGCTGCTGGGGCTCCCGTTGATTCTCACGACAAGGAATCGCAACGTCGTTCAGTTGGTTGTCGTCTGTTTGGCAACGTTTGGCTTGTTCTTCGCGGTGTCGGCAGGATTTGGATCTCTGGCCTCGCGAGGGACGCTGATATCACCGGCCGTTGCTGCGTGGGCTCCATTGCTGTTATTCGGACCGATCGCTTACGCGCGAGCGAGGCACGCCATGATGGAGTGATTAGCGCTTGATGAGTCGCAGCCGAATCGGACCGCGGATACTTTCGATATCTCGGTCATCGACATCGATGGTCTCTCCGCGTTGAATGACCTCGATTTGTTCATCGCGGGCCATATTGGCTGCCACCTCTCGTACGGTCGGCATGTATTGCCGCCATTTCGATCCAAAGGCTCGAGCGGCATCGGACGGGCAGATGCTCTCGCCCCCTTTGAGGGACATCAGCAATCGAAGAATCTCATCGCGAATATCTTCGTGCGTTGGTTCGACGTGTTCCTGCCAACGTGTCTTCATGGTGTGAACTCCTCTCGACGGCTACCTGGATCAGGGTATCAGATTCCTCTGATTCATCCACTCGAGAATGACGTCGAGGACGGATGGGTCGATGGTTTCTTGGATTCGCGCGTATTCATCGGGCAATCCGGTGGAGGCCCTCTGCATGAGGTGGTTGATTTCCGGAAGGATGATCAGTTCAGCAGGGAGTTTGGGATTCCGTTCCACCACCGGCGCGAGGCGTTCGCGATTGATCGATGCCAGGACCTGAGAGTCTTTGTCCCCCCAGATAGCGAGGGTTGGGGATCGCATCATCAGCCAATTGGGAACAGGGTCGTAAGCTAGAAAATATCGCATCCATGGACTTTGTAGGCCTTGGAATTGCAGTGCAATCTGGTCGATGACTCGTTTTCGAAGCGACTCCTCGGATTCGCCTGCTTGGTTGGCCGACATTCCTTTGAGTGCATCCCAATGTTCGAGCACCGCTTGACGAACGCTGGCTTGTACCTTGTCATCATCGGGGTCCATCGCAAGGGCGAGTTCTTGCAGTTTTCGTTGCAACGCGAGGGTTCCTTGACGTGTCTGCAGGTCGACTCCCTGCAGTTCCGCCATTCGATCGATTTGCGATGATAGAACATCGCTTCCCGACAATCCAGGTGGGGCCAGCAGGATCTGGAAGGCGACATCCAGTTGAATGGCGGCGACCATGGGGGCGATGATGCCTCCTTCGCTGTGTCCAAGCATACCAACGCGAAGTGCATCGATGCCCGGGACTGACTTGGCATGTTGCCAAACCGCCAAGGCATCCTCAGCAAAGTCCGAGGTGGTGCTGCTTAAGAAATCGCCTGTGCTGTCTCCAACTCCCCGATCGTCATAACGCAAAGAGGCTACTCCATGCTGGGCGAACCAGTGGGCGAGTACCCGGAATGGCTTATGGGGGCCGATGGTTTCATCCCGATCTTGAGGGCCGCTGCCGCTGATCATCACGACAGCAGGCAGTTTCGATTCTGCCGTTGCTCCGGCCGGCCAAGTGATGGTTCCGCTGATGCGGAACTTCGGATGAAGCCATCGTCCATCCACTTTTTCTTTCGGCTTTCGATAATCAACTTGTTCGATGTCGAACGCTTCTTCCCGGATCCCGCCGGGGAGCGAGTTCTGTTTGGATGAGCCAATCGCATCAGGCGAGGCCTCCTTGGATGCCTCCATCGTCGGAGAATCGGCAGTCCCCTTTTTCGCTATCTCCCGTTGGATCCAACGAACCAAGGGGTCGGAGTCGGCGGGGCGATCCTGCAATTCTTTGACTCGGGTCAATTCGAGCGTCAGTGGAAGCAGGCTCTGCAAGAATCGTCCCCGAATTCGGTCCAACGTGGGGTCAAGCTTGGCAAAGTACTTCGCATTGCCTGGCAAGCTCGGGATCGACAGAAGTGCTTGACCATTGTCACCTTCGCCTAGCTTCACCGGAAACCCATTGACCTTCTCGGTCAGAGAATCGAACAACAGCCGAGGCGCGTCGGGGGAAGCGAAAGGTGGCGAATCGTAGACTCGGAATCGGACACCGATTTTTCTGACCACGAGGTCGAGCTCTCCTTGCCAAGCGCTGTCCGCACCCAGCCGTTCCTCTCCTTCCTCAGGAACGGTATCGACCCTTTGCAAGACCAAGGGCAGCTTAGCGTTGTTCTGTTCGAGTTCTCCCAGGATACGATCGGCTTCGCGTTTCCCACGGAAGCTGTAATTGCCATTGCTGACTTCGTTTGGAACGACGCGAAACTGAAAGTTCCCGTCGGACGTAAGGCTGCATTGCGTTAATGGCACAGCGGTTGGCGATTGGTCGGGACTTGTGATTGTCCCTTGGAACAGCGTTACCCCCGCGGTTTCCGAAGGAGTGGCTTCGCTGTCCATGGACATCAGTATAGCTGGAGGATGGGGAAATAGGAACTTCATAGGTGTTGACGAATC
>JALOQW010000460.1 GCA_025459275.1 Pirellula sp. | reverse complement strand
TCTTCGTACCCTTTCGGATTCATCTTGGCGATGACCAGCTCACCGTTCTCATTGAACAGATAGAACAAGTCGTTGCTCCGAACGACGAAGGCCGTACCACTTCCTTGAGGACGTTGGCTAATCGGTTTGCTCGTTTCCCAGAGTCGATCGCCGGTTGGGAATTGAACCGCCATCATTTCGCCGCTTTGATCGCATCCATACATGACATCGCCGATGACCATGGGTTGCACGTTGACGGGTGACATACCCTTCTTGGCAACATTGCGCCAGACTTCTTTGGCGCCGGGGCTCTTGCTGTCCAATTCGATCATCAAGTTGCGATTGGAGTAGCCGCCAACGAAGAGATAGTTTCCAGACTTGACCGGGCTCATGATAATGGAGCCATTGTCGGCTTGATAGGGAATGCTCCAGTACAGCTTGCCGTTGCCCGGGTTGACCGAGTTGACTGCCTCCGGATTGATCAGAATCAATTGACGTGTTCCGGCGGCTTCGATGATCGTGGGTGGCGAATAGCCTTGTTCGCTAGCGGTTCCAAAGCGCCAGACTTCATCGCCCGTCTTCTTGTTGAGACAGACAGTTTGCGAACCGTCACCTCCGGCCAATGTAATCAAGTTGTCACCATCGATCAGAGGGTGGGCAGCGTATCCCCACAATGCGGAGTTGGTCTTGTAGACTTGTTTGAGCTGCTTGGCCCAAAGGACTTTGCCAGTCTCGCGATCGAAGCAGAACAAGTCACCTTCGGCACCCAAGGTATAGAGTCTGTCTCCGTCGACGATGGGAGTGCATCGCGGGCCGGCTGGATAAGAAATCGCATACTGAACCGGGTACTCATGCTTCCAGAGGACTTTGCCATTGGTGTCGTCGATGCACAGGACTCGTTCGGTACCGTCGAAGGACTTGCGCCCGAAGTTATCGACTTTGGCGTTGGCTTGAGTGATCAAGTCGGTGATATAGACGCGGTTTCCAACGACCGCTGGTCCCGCATAGCCGCCCCCGACAGGAGTGGTCCATTTGGCTTGGAGTCCGGCTGCGGGGAATTTGGTGGGGAGCGATTTGGGGCTCCATTGATTATCGCGGTTGGGCCCCATCCATTGCGGCCAATCTTCCGCGAAGCTGGTTGCGGAAACTATCGCAACGAGGGAAAACAGTTGGACGGAACGTGACATCGCTCGATGCAACATCGTGAAGCTACCTTTGAAGGTTTAGGGACGGTTGTTCGTGGTTATGCACACACAAGGTTATACACTACAACCGCGCGTCGGCGGACATGGGGGGAGAGGTAATCCACCACTTGGCAGTGGTGGCTACGGGTAGTGGCTACGGGATTCGGGTCAAGCCAGGATATCGTGCAGGACGTGTCCGTGGACATCGGTCAGGCGCATGTCGCGGCCACTGAATCGGAACGTGGACTTGGTGTGATCGACTCCTAAGCAATGGAGCATGGTGGCGTGAAGATCATGGATTTCACATTTCTTTTCGATGGCTCGGTACCCCCATTCGTCGGTGGCTCCATAGGTTGTTCCGCCACGAACGCCACCGCCGGCCATCCAAAGGGAGAAACCGAACGGGTTGTGATCGCGGCCATCGGCACCTTGGGCGAACGGAGTCCGACCGAATTCGCCGGCCCAGACGACCAATGTCGAGGCGAGGAGTCCTCGCTGCTCCAGATCTTCGAGGAGCGCGGCGATGGGTTGATCGACGGCGAGTGCATTTTTGGTATGGCCTTCTTTCAGGTTACTGTGTTGATCCCAACGGTCATGACCGACGCTTGGGCATGTCAACTCAATGAAGCGGACGCCGTGTTCGACGAGCCGCCGCGCCATCAAGCATTCCTGGCCAAAGATGCGAGTTGGCTCGAATGTATGGTCGAGCCCGTACATGCGGCGGGTAGCTTCGGTTTCTTGGGAGAGATCGCAAACTTTAGGGACGGCGGACTGCATTCGAAAGGCGAGTTCGTAATTCGCGATGGCCGATTCGACTGCATCGTTTTCTCCATAGGTCTCGATGGTATCTCGATCCAACGACTTCAAGAACTCGAGCTTGCGACGCTGCAAATCCAATGAAGGCTCCAAAGGTCTCACGTTGGCGAGGCTTTCCTGCTTGGGCTTGAGGACTGAACCTTGGTAGGTGGCGGCGAGAAAGCCGTTTCCGAAGCAGTCCAATCCTCCAGGAGGAATCAATCCGCCGTTGAGGACGATGAAACCGGGCAGGTCTTCGCATTCAGAGCCAAGCCCATAGGTTACCCACGCACCCATGCTGGGACGCCCTTGCAGACCGTGGCCTGTGTGAAGAAAGTAGTTCGCTGAGGTATGTTCGGGAAACTTGGAGGTCATGGAACGGATGACTGCGAGCTTGTCCACGTGCTGCGCGATCTGCGGAAAGAGGCTGCTCACTTCGATGCCACTCTCCCCGTGGGGTTGAAATTCCCATGGGCAACCCATTACGGTCCCATTGTTATTGAATTGGGTCGGCGCGACTTCGAAGAGTTCACCTGGATTCCGTCCGTGGTATTGGGTCAGGAGCGGCTTGGGATCGAAGGTGTCGACTTGAGACGGACCGCCATCCATATAGAGAAAGATCACACTCCGTGCCGTTGCAGGGAAATGGGTTTGGGGTTTCGATTCAGATGCCGATGCGTGTTTGCGTTCTTCCTCCGCTAGCATCGCCATGAGCGCGATCGCTCCGAATCCGTTCGCCGATTGGGTTAAGAAAGCGCGTCGGCTCACCATTGCAGATACTCCTCTAGTGCTTCGCGGATGAGTTCGATACTCGACTCGTAACCTGTCCAAAAGTGAAAGTCGACGGCAGCGCGATGGGTCATGAGCTCAATCTCGTCGGCGATGTGTGCGTTTCGTCCATCGAACCAATCCCAGGTACCGTCGCCTCTGCGAAGCCGGCCTTGCGTACAGACCACGACCGGAGTCGTCGCCCAAGCGACTTGTTGAAGCCAACGTGTGGCCTGCTTTGGATTCGCATAAAGTTGTTCGACGGCAGAACTTTCCAGCACCAAAGCACGGACGGGGCGCTCGAGCGAGACGAGACCATCTGACGACTGGCTACTCTCTTGGTGGATTACCGCAAAGTCTCCATCCAACGACGGAAGCAACCCATCGATGAGTTGTGCGGTTTGTTGAGAACCCCATACCAGTATCGATTGCGGGCTCATCGTGCCATCCTCTCGCAAACTATGACCGCCCAATCGGGCGCTGAGCAAACGCATGATGGCCGAACCAAGAGTGTAGTCTCCGATCCATGCATCTCCATCGCACCGAACAACACTGACCCGGCCGAGGGTGGCAGCTTGATCCGAGACCGAATCCAGCATCGGGACGACGACCGCCTGGAATGGTTCCAGAACCGATGCTCCAGCCAACCCCAAGGCTTGAACACCACGGAAAGCCGTTTCAAACTGGTCCGTGGGGACTTCCGAAGTAAAAAAACGCCAATCCAGCCCTGCTTCGCGAGCGATACGCGACATGACAAATTGGGTTGGATTGCCGGCCACTGGATTCCCCAGGCAGGCGACCAACGGTTGCACAACGCGATCGATAGTCATTGGAATTTGCGATCCACCGTCTTTGGAGATGCACCGACTTTTGGGCTGGACCGCGATGGGTCAGGTTGGGAGGGATGGCACTTCCTTGAATTCTAGTCGAACCGAAGGGAAACCCACAACCAAAACTGGCTTTCAGGGGGCAAGACAATCTGGAGGGATTCCCCTACACTTAGGGGCTCGTCTGTGGCAAAACCTCCCCATTTTATTACTTGGAATATCGTGGCAACGTACAAAACCAGTGACCTCCGGAAAGGGCTCAAAGTCCAGATCGATGGCGA
>JALOQW010000459.1 GCA_025459275.1 Pirellula sp. | reverse complement strand
CCCTCGAGCACGACCAGCAGGCCGACGATGACCAAGTCGCTGGATTCGATGCTTTGCCCAGCAAACAGAAACGCTAAAGGGAAAGCGATCAAAACGTGTTCCGTCCCATAGGGTGCGATGCATTTCGGGAAATCCAGCTCCACAACGGATGCTGGGCTCCCAAAGGATAGCGTTCGTTAATATTGTTTAAAGGCTCGGTTCTGCAGATAGCGACAAAAAGCCCCCCACCCGCTTCCGGTTTCGAATGCGGGTGGCAACTTGCCCCGCGGCTGGTAAACTAGGGGCAGAGTGTGGCCACGACTCGAATTTACCGAAACTCTATTTTTTGCTTAATCGACATGGTTGATCCCGTGCCTCCAGCGGATACTCCCACCGCCGAGACTCCCTCTTCTGAGGCCCCTATCCAAGAGAGCCCCTCGACGGCCCCCCCAACCCCGGTCGCTGCGTCTCGACCAGCCAGCGTCTCGACCAGCCAGTGGCCCACTCAATTTGGAGCAAATTCGCCGGTTGAGAATGTCGCAAGCGCCGGGAGCCAGCCAGGAAGCCAATCGACCCAAGAAGCGTCGCAAAGATGGTCCTCGAGCTCCGCAATCCGGCGGCTCCGACGACGCACAAGACTCTGCCTCCGATCCCAAGATCGCTCTTTCCGCCGATCCAGCCCCAGTTGCCGCCACATCCGCTCCAACCGGCGATCGTCGAGGCAAACAAGGAAGCTCAGCCCTTGAATCCAATCAAGAGCGGCAATCACTTCCGACGTCGTCGCCCACGGCACCCAAGGTTCCGGTCCCTAACGCTCGCGTTCGAAACGCCTCCGAAGATGATGAACTCGCTAGTGTACTGGCAGGTGCCGATCTCGACGCCCTCATGGCAGGTGACAAAGTAGGACGGGTCGGAGTAGGACTTGAAAGCGGCGCACGCTACCAAGCACGGGTCATCAAGATTCACAACGCCAACGTCTTCGTCAGCTTGGGGGGCCCTAATGAAGGTGTCATTCCACTGTTGCAGTTTACCGATATGCCCACGGAAGGGATGTTGGTCGACGTCGTCATTCGTGCATTCAACGCTGACGAAGGACTCTACGAACTCTCGATCCCCGGTGAAGCCATCTCTGCCAACGACTGGAGCGATCTGGAAGAAGGTGCAGTGGTGGAAGCCCGCGTCGAAAGCGCGAACACAGGAGGTGTCGAATGCAAGGTAGGTAACGTGCGAGGCTTCATTCCGATCAGCCAACTCTCGGAGTTTCGGATCGAATCTGCAGCTGACTTCGTCGGGCAACGATTGCTCTGCGTTATCACAGAAGCCAATCCACGACGAGGCAATCTCGTTCTTTCCCACCGAGCCGTTCTCGAGCGAGAGAAAGAACAGAAACGCCAAGAACGGCTGGCCAGTCTCGAGATCGGGCAACACTGCGAAGGGATCGTCCGCAAGGTGATGGACTTTGGAGCCTTCGTCGATATCGGCGGGCTCGATGGCTTAATTCACATCAGCCAACTTTCTTGGGACAAAATCAAGCACCCGAGCGAAGTCGTCAAAGAGGGAGACAAAGTTCAAGTCCGGATCGAAAAGTTCGATCCCAAGACCGGCAAAATTTCCTTGTCCTATCGCACCTTGCAAGATGACCCATGGAATGATGTCGAGGCTCGGTTCCCAACGGGTGCCACCGTTCGTGGAACGGTATCGCGACTCGCAAACTTCGGCGCCTTCGTCAAACTTGCTACAGGTATCGAAGGCTTGATCCACATCTCGGAACTGGCGCATCGTCGTATCAACAACGTCAGCCAAGTGCTCCAAGAGGGTCAAGAAGTCGAAGTCAAGATTTTGACCGTCGACCGAAATGCACAACGCATCGGATTGTCTCTGAAAGCGACACAATCTGCACCGGAATCCTCTCGCCCTGAATCGGCTGCAGCCCCACAAGAAGAAGCTCGCCGAGAAAGCTCCGTTCGCAAGTACCAAGGACCGTTACGAGGTGGAACCGGCAGTAGCGGTGCCGGCGAATTGTTCGGTTTGAAGCTTTAAGAACGTGAACAAAGTTTGCGTCATCAACGTCGTCGGCCTGACCCCTAAACTGTTGGCACATGCACCACAGATCCAGCGCCTCGGCCAACATCGCGTGTGGCAACCCCCGATCCCTGCGGTTACCAGCACCGTTCAAGCAACGCTGCTGACCGGTGTCCCTCCCTCCCAACACGGGATCGTAGCAAATGGATGGTACGATCGATCGACGGCTGAGATCCGTTTCTGGCAGCAATCCAACCACTTGATCGAAGCCCCCAAGCTGTACGATGGAATCGAAACCGCCAAAATGTTCTGGTGGTTCAATCAGCACTCGGGGGTGCGTTGGAGTTGCACTCCCAAACCCCACTATGGTTGCGATGGTTCCAAGATCTTCGACATCATCGATGATACGGGATGCGATCTGACCCAAAAACTAGGACCATTCCCGTTCTTCTCGTTCTGGGGGCCGCGAGCTGGACTGCCCGCAACGGAGTGGATTGCTAAGGCAAGCGCCATGGTCATGGAACGGAACCGACCAGAACTGACCTTGGTCTACTTGCCTCACTTAGACTACGACTTTCAGAGATTCCAAAATCCTAGCCTGGATCGCGTGCGTGAAGTCGATGACTGCGCGGGGCTAGTCATCGATGCCGCCCATCGAATCGGAGCGATCCCGATTGTGATCTCCGAGTACGGACTGGTTCCTGTCAAGCGTCCGATCGCTATCCAACGCGTGCTGCGCGAAAATGGTTACCTGGCCATTCGCAACGGACCGTTCGGAGAGATGCTGATCCCGGGCGACAGTCGAGCCTTTGCCGTGGTCGATCACCAAGTCGCGCACATCGTTGTGCAACGCCCCGAGGATCGAAATACTGTGCGAGACTTGCTTTTGGGGATCGAGGGTGTTCAGGATGTCGTCGCCCCTGAAGCACTGAACTTGAACCATCGACGAAGCGGCGATTGGATTGCGTTGGCGGAACCTGACGCCTGGTTTTCCTACTATTACTGGATGGACGATGCATTGGCGCCCGACTTTGCGCGGACGGTCGATATCCACCGTAAGCCAGGCTACGATCCAGCAGAACTCTTCATGACTTCGTCATGGCGGGCCATGGCGAGATTGATCCAGAAAAAACTTGGTTTCCGCTATCGAATGGACGTGATCCCACTCGATGCCGGACTCGTAGGCGGCAGCCATGGATTGCACAATAAACCGGAGGACAGTCCACTGATCATCGGTCCGGACGCACCAAGCGACATGCTCGAATTCAAGAACTACGTCCGGCGTCTGTTGGGTCGCTAACGGTTCCCATCGTCTCCGCCTTCTCCGCAAGTCCGGAGCAATCGACGCAGACAGCTTCTTAACAAATTGGTGCGCCGAAGAGACCAGACGCATTCGTTCAGAGGGCCATCGCTAGTATTCGATGGCTTCGTCGTCTTTATCATCCGCCTTATTGCGGACGTCTCGCATCATGGCGATCAATGCGTTGCAGTAGTGAACGATCGCTTGCTTGTAGTCTTTTTTGGCGTTGGCTTGATTGCCGGCGTTAACGCTGGCATCGATACCCTTTTGATCGACCTGAGTTCCATTCTCGAGAATCCACTCCTGGAGTTCGCGAATGACAATCAGCAGTTGATCTACGAATGCGCTTGATGGCTTGCAGATGTATTTGCGATAAGGGCCTCGTCCCAGATTGGCAGAACGATCACCTGAGCTCGCGTCGATTTGCGATTTGATCCAACCAGAGACTCCGGCTACAACAGCCGCAGCGGCACTGATCGCAGCCAGAGGGAACTGGGCAACCATTAGCAACACCACACTCGACAAAGCACAAACCGCAGCGACGACCCCGAATGCAACAGGATAAGAGACTTTGCCCTTTGCCGCCGGC
This sequence comes from Pirellula sp., assembly GCA_025459275.1. Lineage (GTDB taxonomy): Bacteria > Planctomycetota > Planctomycetia > Pirellulales > Pirellulaceae > JBKCUI01. The sequence continues at coordinate 405 of JALOQW010000459.1, read as the reverse complement.
GGCCGCGTGCCTGGCAATAGTGCGAGCGCATTGCTTTTGACCTCTGCGATGACCACCGTAATATTGTCCGGGCCTCCCCGAAGATTGGCGAGGTCGATCATGGCTCGAACCGCGGTCTCGATATCGAGCACTCCCATCAGAATTCCGATCTCCTCGTCGTTGATTTGGCCGCTAAGGCCATCGCTACATATGAGGAATCGGTCCCCTACCTGCAATGTGAATGGCCCTTCGAGGTCGACTTGTACCGAAGCGCTTGGGCCGAGGGAACGAGTGATGACGTTCTTGGGTATTGCGTTGCTCTTGAGCGCTTCCTCGCTCAGATCTCCCGAGGCTCGCATTTCCCAGACAAGCGAATGATCGAACGTGAGCTGTTCGAGCGTATGGCCGCGTAGTCGGTAGACGCGA
>JALOQW010000458.1 GCA_025459275.1 Pirellula sp. | reverse complement strand
TGTCATTGCGAGAGAGATTTGGTTTGGACGCGCTATCCTTGCTCAAGATCCGAGATCACCGGGTGATCTTCGCTACAGCCACTCTCGTTGCGATCCCGTTCGCTGCCTTTTATCCCTACACACCCGCCCATATGTCGGATCTTGGTCTGCAACGAACGAGCGCATGGATGTCCTTAGGACAAGTGATCGAAGTCGCAGTCATGATCTTTATCGGGGGCATTCTTGCTCGCTGGTCCTTGAAGTGGGTGATCGTGACCGGCTTAGTCTGCGGAATACTGCGATATGTCCTCTACGCACAAGATGCGCCGGTCGCGCTGGTGATCGGAGTCTGCTTGCACGGACTTGCCTATACATTCACCTACATCAGCGCGCAAATCTATTTGGCTGAAAAGATCGAAGCTGCTTGGCGAACGCGAGCACAGGCCCTCCTCAGCATGATGACGGGGGGCATTGGAAATCTCGTCGGTTACCTATTGACCGGCAGTTGGTTAAGTTTCTGTCAGAATGGCGAACTCGAGAACTGGCCCCTGTTCTGGGGAGGACTAAGCGGGCTCGTCCTGCTGGTTACGGTCTATTTCCTTCGAAGCTTTTCGAGGTTAAAGGAATGAGAGTCCTTGGCAAGGCTGCTCTCCTGGATGAGGAACAGTTCCTGGAGTAGCAGGAGCGCGTTTCGAGTATACTAGTGGTTGTCTTCGCCGCTTCATCGCGATTGGACAGTCCGCATCCCACTGGACCCCCGCCTTCCTATCCACCATCCTTTCCTCTCTCCATGCATTCGATGACTCCTATGTTGCAACCAATCATTTTCGTTTTGCGAGGCTTCGCGTTGGGTTGCGCCCTTTGGCTCACTTTCACAAGCCAAGGCGTAGTCCGCGCTCTGGACACTGGAACGGTGCATTCGTTCGAACGTCAGGCGTTGACGAAAACCTATTACAGCGAAGGTGCTGGAGTCGGGGACCTTAACGCGGATGGCAAACCGGATGTGGTGTACGGTCCCTATTGGTTTGAAGGTCCTGAGTTCATGGTGGCCCGCGAAATCTACCCTGCCAAGCCTCAACCGATGAACGCCTATGCCGATCACTTCTTTGCATGGGTCCATGACTTCAATGCCGATGGTTACAACGACGTACTCACCGTAGGATTTCCCGGCACTCCCGCGCATGTCTACGAAAACCCAGGCAAGAGTGTCGGTTCACATGGACATTGGACGAAGCACCAGGTTTTTGACTGGGTCTCCAACGAGTCCCCTGCCTTCACGGACGTCGACGGCGATGGAGAGCTCGAACTGGTTTGCACAAGGGCTGGCATGTTTGGCTTCGCAAAGCCAACGGGCAAGAACTTCGAGCCGTGGCAGTTCACTCGAATCTCGGGGGTCGTGGCGCACGAACGCTTTGGTCATGGCCTAGGAGTAGGCGACGTCGACGGCGACGGAAAGCTCGACATCTTGGCCAACAACGGTTGGTTCAAGAACCCCGGTTCCGACCGCGAAGGGCCATGGGATTTTGAGCCTGTGCCTTTCTGCCCCGCTGGAGCGGATATGTACGCATACGACGTCAACGGCGATGGCTTGAACGATGTCATCACCAGCCTCGACGCCCACGGATACGGGTTGGTTTGGTGGGAGCAACAGACGAAAGCCGACGGCGAACGAGAATTCATTCGCCGCTTGATTATGGGGAGCAAACCCTCTGAAAACCCGTACGGCATCCATGTATCGGAGCTCCATTCGGTTCGCATGGCCGACATGAACGGTGACGGTCTTCAAGACATCGTGACCGGCAAGACCTATTGGTCTCATCATCGACAAAGCGCCGAATGGGACGCGGGTGCTGTCGTGTACTGGTTCGAACTCAAACGATCGAAAGAGGGTGTCGAATGGATTCCGCACTTGGCCGACGATTCTGCGGGCATTGGTCGACAAATCGTGGTGGCTGATGTCGATTCGAATCAAACCCCCGATATCGTGGTGGGGGGAATGCTCGGTTGCCATGTCCTTCGTCATCAAGAAAAACAACTTGATGGGATCGCCTTCCAAGCGGCACAACCTAAACCTCGACGCGATCTTGTCGAAGATCTTACGGGACCCGATGCCGCAGCCCATATGACGGTGCCTGAAGGCTTTCACGTTCAACTCGCGGCAGGGGAGCCTCAAGTCCATCAGCCTGTGGCTATGGCCTTCGACCATCGTGGACGCCTATGGGTCGCTGAAGCATACACCTATCCCAATCGAGCGCCCGAAGGGAAAGGGATCGACAAGATCATTATCCTCGAAGACACCAATCGCGATGGAGCATTCGATTCGAGAAAGACATTCGCTGAAGGTCTGAATCTCGTCAGCGGCCTGGAGGTCGGATTCGGCGGTGTATGGGTCGGGGCGGCACCTTACCTGATGTTTATCCCTGATGAGAATGGGGATGATGTTCCGGATGACAAGCCTCGTGTCCTTCTGGATGGCTTCGGATATCAGGATACCCATGAAACCCTCAATGCTTTCAACTGGGGCCCCGACGGCTGGTTGTACGGTTGCCATGGAGTCTTTACCCAAAGCAAAGTCGGTAAGCCCGGTACGCCTGAGGATCAACGTGTTCCGATGAATGCCGCCGTGTGGCGGTATCATCCGACGCAACACACCTTCGAAGTATTCGCGTGGGGGACCAGTAACCCTTGGGGAGTCGACTTCAATGACTACGGCCAAGCCTTCATCACGGCGTGCGTGATTCCTCACTTGTACCATGTCATTCAGGGAGCCCACTACCAACGGCAGGCGGGAGAACATTTCAATCGCTATGTCTACTCCGATATTAAAACCATCGCAGACCACTTGCATTATGCCGGCAACATCGGTGACCACGCATGGTGGGGGCATGAGCCAGGCATCCAAGACGATACGTCCGATGCAGGAGGCGGTCATGCGCACTGCGGGGCGATGATCTATCTGGGTGACAATTGGCCCGACCGATACCGAAACCATATCTTCTTCAACAACATCCATGGGAATCGGGTCAATATGGATCGGCTCTTCCGCGAAGGAAGTGGCTACGTGGGCAAACATGGTGATGACCTGCTACTCGCCAACGATCGATGGTTCCGGGGAATCAACTTGAGAACCGGTCCGGATGGATCGGTCTATCTGATCGATTGGTACGATCGAAACGCATGCCACCGTGTCAATCCGGAGATTTGGGACCGCACCAACGGACGGGTTTATAATGTTGCTTACGGAGTACCGGATCGGAATGAAGTCGATTTGGCTCAGTTTTCAGATGCCCAATTAGCGCAGCTCGCATGGCACAAGAACGATTGGTACGTGCGTGTCTCGCGTCGTTTGTTGCAGGAGCGAGCTGCCTCCGGGAAGCTGGACCAAGCCGCCGTCGATGCAGAAATCGACCGTCTCATGGCGAGCGACGAAGAGACCCGCATCTTGCGCGGATTGTGGCTCGCGCATGCCACGGGTCGAATCGATGATGCGAAACTGCAGTCGCTTCTCGAGCATGCGTCTCCCTATGTCGTTTCATGGGCGATTCAGCTGATATGCGAAGACAAACAGGTTTCGGATGCGGCGCTCAAGAAGTTTCAAGAGCTCGCGGCCAGCAAGCAATCCGACGCGATTGTTCGTTTGTATTTGGCCTCCGCGATGAATCGACTGGAACTCGACCAGCGATGGGGATTGGCAGAAGCCTTGATCGGTCACGAGTCGGACAGCCAGGACCGGAACATTCCTCTTGTAGCTTGGTATGGCATGGAGCCATTGGTGGCCAAGGATCCGAAACGCGCTTTGACGCTGACAAAGTCATGTCGTATCCCATTGATAAGCCAATACATCGTTCGACGAGCGGCAGCGG
>JALOQW010000099.1 GCA_025459275.1 Pirellula sp. | reverse complement strand
CTTTTCCGATCGAACCACATAACAAACATCTGCACCGACTTCTTGAAGTGTTCGGCCGATGAAGTACGCGACGCTCTTCTTGTTGGCCACGCCGAATATCACAACCCGACGTCCACTCAGGCCCAAGAAATCCATTCGTGTTTACCCTGCGCCAAAGCTCGGACGATCGCTGTTTGTTACGTTGAGCTTGTCTTTAAGGGATTCGTTTGGTTTAGCTTGCTCCCTGACCTTTCTCATGTCGTCATTTTTCCACGAGGTGTTGGTTAGGGTCACACTCGTAAGCTTCTTGTCCACTTTCCATTCTCCAATTTTGGAGACATCAATATTGGTCGCTTTAATGCTCAACCGACGCAATGTCGGTATCGCAAGGAATTTATCGATGGTCGATGCATCAATGGACTCACAAGAAATCGACAATACTTCCAGATCGGCAAACTGCAGAAGCAAATTCACATCGTCCGGTCCAAGGGACGGATCTCTCCAATAGATGATCTGAACCGGCTTGGGAAACATCTCTTCGACGTAGGATTCGTACCATGCAGGCTCTTTGGGCGTTTGCTTGCTAGTGTCCGTTCCGGCCTCGTCCTCGTTCTCACCTTCTTGCCCACGACTTGGCGACTCAAATTCGTCGTATTCGCCCCGGCGTTCCAATTGAACGAAGTCCCCGTTCTTGGCCTTCAATCGGGCGATGCGGCTGTTGTGCGATTGCCAAAAGGATCCCACATAAAGGCCCGCGCCAATCGCTGCCAGCAGCAGCAAGATCCCCAAGATTGTCGCCACACTTGGCTTGCCGGCCTTGGTGACCGGCACAGGAGCGGTTTCCGCTTCAATCAATTCATCCGACATGCGATTCTGATCCGTTGCAAGTACTTGAACACGCCTAGCCGAGCATCATAGACAAATTGTTTCGACTTGTCACGACCGAGGACTACTTGCCTGTCAAATCATGAACAATTGACAACTCCTGCAACGTCCCAGCCGGCACATCCTGGATCCGAAACTTGATCTGGATCGAGGGCATCTCGTACACGAACGGCGGACGCGTCTCCTGCTCCAACTCCTCATCGACCGCACCGTTATTGTTGTTGTCCAAACCGTCGATCCCCTGATCCGGTTCGGGATTGTTGGTTGAGGCCGACCCACCGAAGCGAACCAAGCCGTTGGCTGAAAAGCCCGCCAGCTGCCGATTCCCATCCGCCTCGTACGCATCGGTAAAGGTATCGAAGGTGGGTTGATAAACAGAAGCGATCGGATTGAATCGACCCGCAAGCTGCATCGTCGACAAAGTATTGACCGGACCACCACCTGTCAGTGGATCAAAGCCCGAGAGGGGCGTACTCCACAGCGCACGGTGAGCGTTAGGTATCGAGCTAAAATATGTCATCCCCCCTAACGTTTGCGTAAGCGTTGCGTTCTCGACCTGATTGACGACTCGACGTCCCCAGCCCAGATCGACAAAGGCACCACTGTTCTGCGGCACCAAAACGTTCGCACCGATTTGAAACGCATACCCCGGATCGGATGGGCTCACGACCAAGTCGTCGGTGCCGGGTAGGCCAGCTTCCGCGACAACGTTGTTGATACCCCAAATGCCATCGACTCCAGGAGATGCAAGCTGCTGAACCATCCCGTCATATCCTCGAACGTCGAAGCCTACGACGTTGGAGGCTACAACCTCTTCAAGTGTCGGGCGGGCGGATATGATGTTGCCGTTGGAATCGGCATCGATCTTGGTTCGAAAAAAGGCCGCGGGAATGAACCCGCGATCGATGGGCAGAATTCCAGTTCCGTAGGCAAGCGTGATCATGCTCAGGTAATTCGCTGCCGATGGTTCACCCTCGGAGGTCAAAGCCAGATGCGGCAATGTGGTAGCAGGCCCGATCGGGTCGGACGAAGGAATGTTCAAATCGACCGGTACCACATGGTGTGCGAATCGATTCTCAGGGATTTGCAAATCCGCCAAGGAGTTGGTCCGGAGCACGAACGCACCGCGCGTTGCATCCAAGAGGGGACGGACCGACAAGTCGCACCTCTGATAAACGAACCGCATTTGATATCGGAAGGAATCGATGTTCGACGTGTCTACGTCCAATGGCTGTGCGGCCAGCTGCTGGTCGGAAGGCAAATTGACTCCTGGGTCCGCCGTGATATCGAGGTCCGGCCGAATCAAAAAGACACGACGGCATAACGCAACTCGATCAGGCATCCCGTCGGGATCGGGAATGCCATCCCCCGTCCGATCCACTCCAGGAGCAGTATCAATGACCGGGCTCGCAGGTGGCGTGAATCCATACCCACCACCCGTTTCTCCTACATTCACACTTCCCAAGTCATTCAGCGGGCGCATGAACCATGCGATTTCCGCATACTCCGAGGCGACCGAGACGTCGGTCAACCAATCCTGCAGCGTCGGCTGTATGGCATTGTTGCCCGTGATGTTCCGCTGATGGATCTTGAGGAGCGCTAACGGAACTCGGCCGCGAAACCATTGACCATCCTTGGCCTTGGCCGTGAACATCAACACATCGTCGATATCCGACCATCGGCTGGCACTCAATTTCTCTTCGTTGGTTGGCGCTCCAGGCACGTAATTGAAAAGCATGGCCGTCGAGTCGGACAACGGACCATCGTAGTACATGAAGTAGCCGTTTGCGGCTTGCTGGGTCTGCGGCAATTGCCGTATGTTCGCAGTCAGCCCCGAGAGATCGGCTCGCAACAACGACGACAAGCCTCGCAATTGATCGCTTCCTGTCAATCGCGCTCGTCCCGCCGTCACCCCCTGACTCAAAGTCTTGAAGCCTTGGGCTAACGCCAACATGATGACCAAGGTCAATGCCGTGGCGATCAAGACTTCGATCAAGGTCATGCCCCGTCGAGTCCCATTGGAGCTGCGAATCCTGCAAGATCCAAAGGCCGGAGCACATCCAAAAGCGGTAAGCCTCTTCATGAATCGACTTTCCAAGCGGGCCGAGAGTGAAAAACGTTGTTTATCGTAAAGGAAAAGGGTGGCGGAGGCTGATCGCCACTCGTTCAATTACACATCGCAAAACGAGAAAAGTCAAGGTTATTGCACGTTCGGAACGGCGAACTCCCCATTTCTAATCGCGAAAATCCCAGCCTTTCCTGAGCTGCCCATCATTCGGGTGACAGAACCCGCTCCAGCAAATCGACGTTGGCCTCAATGCAATAACGGGATTCGACCAATTGCCTTCCCGCAGCCCCCATACGGGCTCGAAGTTCCGGATCTTGCAGCAATCGACGCAGGGCTTCGAGCCACTCGTCTTCGGTGCGCGCCGCCATTCCAACACGCTCTCCCGTCAGGATGTCTGCATTAACACCAATCGGCGAGGCGACTGCGGGGATGCCAATGGCCATGTACTGAACCAGCTTGGTCGCTGCTTTGTAGCGCATCCAGTCTTGGCCCTCCGGCAGAGGCATGATGCCAATATCCATTCGATGCAGCCAGCCAACCTCCGTCGACGGTGACCAGCGTTCGAATTGGATCGAGACCCCTTCCAGATCCATCGACCTCAACGGCTCGTCCGTTGGCGCAACAACCAGAAGCCGGAACGGCTGCTCCTTTGCCAATCGCCGAAGAGCCGATGCGCATACACGAAGAAACCCGAGATTGGAGGTAGTGCCAATCCAACCGATAGTAGGAGTTGGATCCTCGGACGCTCGATTTGGTCGCAGAGTGAATCTGGAAAGGGGAACGCACGTCGGGATCTCGGTGATCTTGTCGGTGTATTGACTGACCCAATCACGCAGAGGGCGGTTGCTGACGATGACATGATCGCTCCATCGAATCAACTCAGGGATCTTCTCAGGGAACGTCAGGAACACAGCATCGTCTACGTCAAGAACCAAACGTCGCACGCGTCGTCGGAATCGAGCATCCATGGTGAGCGAAGCATCATGGAAACAACCTCGCTCCAAATAGATGGTATCCGGCTGGAACCATCCCGCCTTGATAAGTTGCCACCATCGTGTGGCCTGTTTGACAGATTGGCTAGCACGCCAGCCGATCCATGGCAGTTCATCATAGACGCTCGGAAACGAGGTCCATACTCGGCACGCATGTCCGCGTTGCCGCAGAGGTTCCACATAAGGAAAAAAACGGAATCGCGTCGAGGGAACGTTGTCACCTAAGGTGATGAAGGCAAATTCATGGCCTGCCGCTCGACGCTCCGTTCCCATGGGAGATCAACTGTGCATGCGAGGAAGCGGATTGCCGATGGCGATGATCTCGGCCTCTTGGGCAGACAGTTCGTCGAGTCGGAGTCGGACTTCTTCGGCATCTTGAAACAAGCGAGCCAATCGAACGTACGTCGTGTGGTGACGCGCCTCGGACTCGAACAGCGACCCATAAAATTCCTTGAGCTCAGCATCTTGCACGTGATCGCGGAGCAATTTGAATCGCTCGCAAGATCGAGCTTCGATCAACCCCGCGATCAGTAGTCGATCGACGGCTCGGTACGGTTCATGCGGCCGAACGAGCTGATTCAGGCGTCGTCCATAATCACCCGGTCTCAGCTTTCGGAACGGGATCTCTCGTCGCTCTAATAGATCGAGGACCATATGGAAGTGTTCGAGTTCCTCTTGAATAATCACCGTCATCTCGCGAGTCAGTTCGCGGCAATCGACATAAGCCCCGAACAAGCTCATGGCCGTTGCGGCGGCTTTGTGCTCGCAGTGGGCGTGATCGATCAAGATCTCTGGAAGATGCTCGTCGACCTGCCGTAGCCAACGGACCTGGGATTCGCTTTGGAGATGCAGCATGGCGGGCGTTACTCCTGGTTGGGGTCGGGACCTAGGAACATCAAGTGTTGCCAGGGGAGCCTGTCGTATTCGGAGACCAAACGAAAACCGTTCGCTTTGTACTCTTTGAGAATCTGCTTCTTGGTCATCTTGTGTTCTGGCTTGATGGGAACGGTCGGATCTTCGCCACGAAACTCGACCAGTGCAATTCTGCCATCGGGTTTGAGAGAACGCCGCATGGCGGCCAGCATCTCCACTGGGTTGGAAAACTCGTGATAGACGTCCACCATCAGGATCAAGTCCACCTCGCCTTCGGGCAACTTCGGATCATGGGGAAGCCCCAGAATCATGTCGACTTGCTGAATGCCGCTTCGTTCGCATCGACGAGACAACTCCTGGAGCATTTCGGGCTGGATGTCGACGGCGAGAACTTTGCCTTCCGGGCCAACGCGTTTGGCGAGTTCGATCGTGTAGTATCCGTCGCCACAGCCCATGTCGCAAACCGTCATGCCAGGCTTGACTTGGAGTTGTGCGAGCATCTCTTCCGGATTCTCTTCCTGAATTCGTTCAGGGCGATTGAGCCATGGAATTCCATGGTAGCTCATCGGCAACGCGATCCGTCGCCCCAAGTACTTGGTCAGCGGTTCGGGGATCTGTTTGTCTTGCGCAACACATACCATGGATGCCGACAGGACCAGCATGCAGACCACCGCTGGGCACACCTTTGCCAAGCACACCGCTGCAACATGTCTTACCTGTCGCTCAATGATCCAAAGGCAAGTAGGCATCTCCGAGATTCTCCAATGTGATAGGGCGATAGTTGGGATGTTTGGACGATTCCAGGTAGGATTCCAGGATGACGAGGGCTGCGATTTTATCGACTTGTTTTTTTCGTTGTTTGTGGGTCAGCTCGGCTTCACGCAACAAGCGATTTGCCATGGCGGTCGAAAAACGTTCGTCGACAAACCTTACGGGGAGTTGAGTCGTCTCGGACAACCACTGCGCAAATTCTCGAGCCTCCTTGGCTTTGGCACTGTCCCGTCCATCGCAATGGATCGGCAATCCGACCACCCAACCACCGATCCGCTCGTCTTTGGCCAGCTTTTGAAAGTAGGCGGTCTCACGGACCTGCGATTGCCTCGCAACCGTTTCAAGGGGGCTGGTCCATGTGCGGCTAGGGTCGCAAATCGACAAACCGATTCGAACGGTACCATAGTCAACGCCAGCCAGACGTCCGGACTCGGGCCAGATCAATTCTTCACTTCCGATATCACCTAACCTCCGCAATTTGCGCAAATTGACTTGTGCCGCACCGTGGGAACCCTGTAACTCTATCTCGAAAGGTTCGCTTGGCAATCACCGCTTCCCCTCAAACCACATCGGATTGCGCACAAAATGAGATCTCGATTTCTGCGATGGATTCCAGCACCGTTGCTCGTTGTTGGCATGACTGCCTCCGCGGCTCGAGCCCAGGAAGGCATCAATCTCAATGAAGCCGAGAACATGTTCTCGTACAACGTGGTGGAGCTGCGGGATCAGCTCAAATTCGGCTTGCGTGTTGCGTTTCCAGAACAAGAAGCGTTTGTCGATGAAGTCGTAGCCAAGGTCGACAGCGGGGAGCTGTCCCGGGCCATGGTCAATGTCGTTTTCGTATGGGCTCGCAAGCGAAATCCTCGCATTCCGTTCCCCTACTTCGAACTGGTAATGCGGTTGCTTGCTGAGAAACGAGGGGTCGTGTTCAGTTCCGGGGCATAAGCCTCAACGCGGCGGCGATCAAAGCTGTGGCACCGGTCTCCAGCGTCTTGTCTGGATCCGGAAAGAAGAATGGTGAATGGAGCGATGGCAACTTCTGTCCCTCCAAGGCCAACGCCTGAATCCGTTCAGCGCTTTGCGTTCCAAGCCGAAACATCGCTATTGGAACACCTGCTAATCCGTATTGAGAAAAATCCTCACCTCCCATAACCGGCTTCACTTCCACGACACGTTCACTCCCAAAGGTTTGCTGAAAGGTCGGAACAAGTTGCTGCACCAAAGCGGCATCATTGATGGTCGCGGGTGTGTCATCAGAAAACTCCACGCTGGGTTCTTTGGAGCCAGCGCTCATTGCGGCCGCCTTGGCCTTTCGAACGATTCCCTGCTTGAGATTCTCTCGGACTTCAGGCGAGTAGGCGCGCACGGTCAATTGAAGCTTGCAAGTGCTGTCGATGATGTTGTGCTTGGTCCCTGCGTGGATGGAACCGACCGTAATGACAGCCGGTTCCAGCGGGTTGTTTTCTCGACTCACGAGCGTTTGGAGATCCACGATCAAGTGTGCGGCTTGTACGACCGGATCGATCGCGTCCTGAGGAAATGCGCCGTGCCCACCCTTGCCGTAGACGACAATGTCGACGCTGTCGACACTGGCGTACATATTGCCCGCTCGATATCCGATGGTGCCGGCCTCCATTTCGGGATCGACGTGCAAGGCAACGGCTGCGTCTGGGCGAGGAAATCGCACGAACAGGCCGTCCGCGATCATGGCACTGGCCCCGCCTCCGATCTCTTCCGCCGGCTGACCGATCAGGACCAAGGTCCCTTGCCATTGGTCTCGATGCTCTGCCAAGTACTCAGCAGCGGCAATTTGGCAAGCCATATGCATGTCGTGCGCGCACGCGTGCATCACACCGACCTCAACGCCGCGTGAATCGCGAGTGCGAACCTTGGATGCATACGCAAGACCTGTCTGCTCAACCACTGGCAGACCATCCAAGTCCGTTCGCAACATGAGCGTTGGGCCGTCCCCGTTTTCCAGGACGGCCACGTAGCCGGTTCTTCCCACACCGGTGGTTACGTCATAACCGGACTGTCTCAAGCGGGTCGCGAGCTTCTCAGCAGTCTTCGTTTCCTGAAATGACAACTCGGGCGATGCGTGCAGTTCGCGATACAACTCCCCCCACGATTCGGCTCGAGCCGCTATGGAATCCGTTCGTATCGGCTCGGACGCACGGAGCCGCATCGGATCAAGCGCCTGGATCAGACCGAACGCAGCCGCGCCGATTCCAAGCGCCCATGTCGCAAAACGAGGTGCCGCTCTTCTCATGCAGAACTTCATCCGTCGACTCATCGGTAAAGGACCTCCAGCGGTAGTTTAGGCGCAATACCGTTCAACAATGGACATAATGTAGTGGATCTTGCCAAAGATCCTTGAGCACCGGGAAGTTTGGCAACTTCCACTACCTTCATTGAACGGTATTGAGTTCAAGCGGGATAGTACTGACACGACGGACTGGAAGTCCGTCGTACCAAATCATCTCAGCCCTAAGTCTTAATCGTGACAAAGCACTAGGTATTGCGACCGAGGATGACGAGGCACATGTCGTCTTCTTGTTCGCAACCGGTGATGTGCTGACGAACGCTGGAAATGAGTTGCTCGCCCGCCAACCGGACATCCCCGTTCGCCTGTTGAATTCCTTCGCGAACGCGCGTGATCGAGTATTGTTCTCCGCGCGAATTCGGTGCCTCGAAAATCCCGTCGGTGTACATTGTGAGACTTTCGCCAGGCAGGATCTCGGTTTCATAGGCTTCGAATTCAATATCAGACATGATGCCCAAGGGAGGGCCGCCGATCTCGGATCCTGGCTCGGTGATCACCCCGTCTTTGGCGAACATGATGGGAGGCATGTGGCCAGCGATAACAATCGTGGCACGATGGGTCGCTTTGTCGAGGACAATCGCAGACATGGTGATGAATCGCTCTGCTTCGAGAGCGGTGATCCGATCATTCAAGTGAGCCATGGCTTTGCGAGGATCCACGATCGAACCAAAGGCGAATCGCGTTTCGGCGGATAGTTTTGCCATGAACATAGCCGCTGCGACGCCGTGGCCCACGACATCCGCGAGAACGATGGCCAATCGATTTTCGTCGAGGTCTAGAAAATCGAAGTAATCGCCACCGATCTGTTGAGCCGGATTGTAGTACTTGAAGAAGGAATAGCCAGCGATGTTGGGGAGCTGTTTCGGCAAGAAAGCCAGCTGCACCTGACGAGCCAGTTCCAGATCTTGTTCGACCAGGCGTTGCTGAACCATCCGTTCGTGGAGCTGTGCGTTTTCGATGGCAATTCCAGCTTGATTGGCAACCGCAATCAGGATCTCGAGGTCCTTCTGTTCAAAGCCCCCTTTTTGTTGAGCGGTATCGATCTGTATGGCACCGATCGGTTCGCCGTCGCTGTCCAAAAGCGGAGCGATGATCATCGATCGAATACGGAAATCGGCCACGCTTTGACTACCATCAAACCGCTGGTCGCTACTCGCATCCATCGAAATGATCGCTTCTTTGGTCTGCATTACCTCGCGCAAAACCGTACGCGAAACTCGCACCATCTCTTCTTGCCCCGCCCTGCGCGTTTTGGTCCAGCGCGGTGACAAATGCCCCGAATCGTCTTTCAGAATGATAAAACCGCGATCAGCTTGAATGAAAATCGTGAACAAGGAGTCCAAGACTTTAGGCAAGACTTCATCCAATTCGACCGCCTTGCCAAGACTCTTCATGATCTCGAGGATGGCCGCTAACTTCGACTCGGCGGAGGCCGACAACTGCACACCGTACTGGCTGCCTCGAACATCCAGTTTGGCTGTTACTGCCCGCGCGCTGGCGTCATCTTCGTTGTCTTCCACGAACATGATCCCCAAGCTGGATCCGGAACTTTCGTGGATGGGGATATCCAGCTTGGGAGGCTCTGAGTCTTCGTAGTAAACCAATTCAATATCGCAGATGCGGACCATGTCCCCATCCCGAAGGCGGGTGATCTCTTGGATCAACTTCCCGTTGACATAGGTGCCGTTACGGCTTTTCAGGTCTTCGATCAGATAGCCGTCGGATGTGATCGATGCCTTGGCATGTTGTCGTGAAACAGCCCCACTTTCCAATACAATGTCGCAATCAGGGTGGCGACCCAGGACGTATTGCTCACGGGTCAATGGAATCCGGCGGCCCATGGCTGGGCCTGTAACAGTGTCAAAGTAGGGCATTTGAGGGGTGCAACCAACGGAACGAGAATGCTCAGCCGCGATCAGGTCGATCCACACAGTTCACAACAGGCCCTATCATAACGCCGAAACGGGCCGATTGGGAGTGTCAGCAACGCTTCGATGGGCCAGACCGATCCGCAAGTCAATGGAACGCAAATCGCTGGGAAATCGATGGCAATTTGTCGCGAGGACCGGAATGGCACCCGAAACGCTGGAGAGTTGGCTAATATTAGGCGATATGGAATCCATGCAAACGGTTACGAAATCGCAAGAACGACGCTCGGCCAGGTTTTGGGTCTTCTTCATCCTGGCCCTCTTTGGGGTAAATCTGCTCATGGCGCTGGTGGCTATTGTGATTGCTGTCGGTGATCCATCGTTTCGGCCGATGCCATCCTACGGCAAGAATGCGGTCGATTGGGAATCTCGAAAGCAAATGCAGGCTCGGTCCGATGCTCTTCAGTGGACAGCTCAGGTGGAGCGAATGAACGAACCCGCTGGCCTTCGAGTGACACTCGCGGATGCCTCTGGAAACCCAGTTACTGGGGTCCACGGGACCGTTCAGGCCTATCACTTCACGCGAGCCAATGAATCGGTAACCGTCCCGTTGACCGAATCGAGCGGCGATCCAGGTGTCTATCTCGCCGCGTTGGATACCTCCAAAGATGGGCGGTGGCAAATCACGGTAAACGCAAGTCGCGGAACCGACGAGACGTTCGTGTGGGACCAAGCAGTGGAGTGGTATCGCTAATGCTGTGGGAATGGACAACAGCCATTGTGGTCGCTTCGTTGCTGGGATCAGGACACTGTGTTGGGATGTGTGGCCCGTTTGCAGTCTTGGCGGCGGGTGGCACCTCGCAAACCACAACCGCGTGGCAACGGGCAGGGACTCTGACGAGTTATCATTTCGGCCGACTTGTCACCTACCTGTTCCTCGGGGCAGCGATGGGGGGACTCGGCAGCGTCGCGGATGGGCTTGCCGTCAGTGCCGGCTGGACCCCACTTGCGGCCCGATTGGTCGGTGGCTTGATGGTCGTCATGGGAGTGACCATGGGAATTCGATGGTGGCGAGGCCGTAAACCGGCAGTGCATCATTCCCCTTGGATGCTCCGGTGGAACGGTTGGCTCATTCGAATCCGAAAGGGATGGCAGATTCGCTCTGCAGCTGGAAAAGCCTTCTCATGGGGCTTGATCAGTACCTGGCTTCCATGCGGCTGGCTTTATGTTTTTGCGATCGCTGCAGCAGGTGCAGGTGGCATGCTCTGGGGCATGGTCTTGATGACCGCGTTTTGGATTGGAACCCTTCCACTGCTGTCCATGGTTCCGATAGGTGCATGGTGGTTGGCGAGCGCCCGAAGTGTATCTTCCTCCGAATCTGAACTCCCGTCGGGAACGTCGCATCGTGACTGGAGAGCAAGACTGGCCGGGCTTGCCGCTTCGGTGCAGCCTTTTGTTCAGCCCGCTTCGGCATGTCTCTTGATTGCCTTCGGAGTTTTCACCGCCACAAGCAGAGCTGAGGTTTCCCTTTTGAAGCTTCGGGGCTCGTCGTCGCAACATTCGAGCGGTTCCGTCCAAGACCAGCTTCACGAGGTCATCGATCAGAAGCTTCCGTGTTGCGAGCATTGTTTAACGTCGGACAAGCCGGACAAAGAGTGAAGTCATGAGCGCGGTAACCGCGAACGATCCATCGCGACGAGACCCAGTGCCAAAGCAACCGGGCTCAAGTACCCAGCCTTGCGCTCACTGTGGGTTGCCTACACGCGTGGACGATCCGGCTACCTGGTTTGGAAACAAAACCTCGGACGACAGTGCTCCCATGGTGTTTTGTTGCCATGGATGCATG
>JALOQW010000098.1 GCA_025459275.1 Pirellula sp. | reverse complement strand
ACAGGACGAAGCGACTCGCGAGGCGGGGCTCCGCCTGGATTTGCGTGAATCGGCGATCGCCGCCGTCGACAGCGGAGCAACGGCGATCGTTGCCGGTCAGCCGGACAGCAGCGAGCTGTACGCCCGCATTACTTCCACCGACGAAGCGGTTGAACTGCTGAGGGAGATCACCCAAAACGCAGCCAAGTTCTCGCTCGAAGACAACTACTTACTTGCCACGGTGTACAAGAAGCGAAAAGACTGGAATCGATACTTCGCAACCATGCGTGCCATTATGGGTAACGGTGGAAGCGAGGTCCCGGGGTACGTCTACGACTATGCCCAAACTCTGATTGCTCAAGAACAGATTCCTGAAGGCCAGCTCTGGCTCGATCGGCTCCGGAAGATCGCTCCTGATGCGCTGGCCAATGTTGCGGTCGAAGCACAGATTCTTAATGAGCAAGGCAACTATGGAAAGATCGAAGAGTTGCTTGCTGCCAACAAAGACCTGCCTGGTGGTCTAGAAGCCATGGCCACCCTTGCCGAACGACTTGCTCAATTGCTTGAACGCGATAACAAAGTCGCTGAGGCCGAAAAGTTCTGGAAGTTCGCGGAAACTTCGTTCGCTACGTTGACAGAGAATGAAGTGTCGAAGCGAACGGCGCTGGCTGGTTTCCTGGCTCGAACAGGCTACATCGATCGTGCTCTTGAAGAGCTGAGCGGTAAAGAGTTAGGACCCGATGAGTTTGGCGAGATGGTCCAAGGGGCACTGCAGGCGCCGCAATTGACTCAAGAGGGTGCCAAACGGCTGATCCCGGAGATTCAGGCAATGGTTGAGAAGCATCCAGAAAATATGCTGCTCCAAGTGGCGTTGGGCGACTATCACAGTTGGGCTGGCGACATCGAACAAGCCCGCGCTGCCTACCTCAAGATTCTCGAGAAGGATAAGGAATTCATCCCTGCCCTCAACAACCTCGCCATGATTTTGGCCGCTTCCAATGTGCGGGTCGATGAAGCGGTCCAGGCTATCGATCAAGCTGTCAAATTGAGCGGCCCAACCGACTATCTGCTGGATACGCGAGGCATCGTCAAGTTGGCCGCTGGTGACTTGGCAGGTGCGGAATCCGATATGCGTCAGTCGATCGCTGGGGCATCTCGCGCGGATCGCTACTTCCATCTGGCTCAGATCCTAATGGCCCAAGGTCGCAAGGCGGATGCCAAGCAGGCTTTGGAGGCGGCTCAAAAGGAGGGTGTCTCAAAAGAGGTCCTTCACCCCATCGAGCGAGCCGCCTACCAGAAGCTGGTTGATGGCCTGAAGTAAAGTCAGGCTCGTCCTCGGAGCATCCCGTGCCAGTAGAGTCGCGGTAGCGCGTACGCTTTGAGCAGGTACATCGACAGCCGTTCCTTGGATTGATCGAAGGGAAACGTTTCTGACGGTTTCCCTTCGTAGTCGAATTCTGCCAGGACGAGTTTGCCATAACCTGTTACCAGCGGGCATGATGTGTAGCCGTCATACTTAGCAACCGGCTCCTTCCCCTGCATGACGGATTGAAGATTCGCGACCACGACTGGGGCTTGCTTACGTATGGCTGCACCGGTCTTGGATGTTGGCAGACCACTGCAATCACCTAATGAAAAGACGTTCGGATATCGAGGGTGCTGCAACGTAAACTTGTCCGCCGCCGACCAGCCCGCTTCGTTGGCGAGTGGACTATGTCGAATCAGATCGGGGGGCCCCATGGGTGGCGTCACATGGATCATAGCGAAGGGCATTTGGACCCGTTCCTGCGTATCCATGTGTTCGAAGACCGCTTGTTTGCTCTCAGGATGGATTTCGATCAGGTTATGCTTCAGACGAATATCGATCTCCTTCCTCTCGGCCACCTTCTCAAGGGTCTTTCGGTATTTTTCTACCGCGAACAAGGCTCCTTGAGCTGAGGCGAACACAACCTGTGATTTTTGGCGAACGCCTGTCTTTCGGAAATGGTCATCAGCTAGGTACATGATCTTCTGCGGGGCGCCGCCGCACTTCACAGCCGTATTGGGCATAGTGAAGATGGCTGTGCCTCCTTGGAATTCACGTAGGCATTTCCAGGTGTAGTCCACTTGGTCGTACGCGTAGTTGCTACAGATCTGCTGCGTCCCTAGCCCTTCACGAAGCCCAGGTATTTTTTTCCAGTCGATCTGTATCCCGAGCGCTACGACGAGATAGTCATAGGAGATTCGGGATCCTTCGCGCGTGAGTACCACATTTTCCTCGGGTCGGATCTCAGCGACGTACTCCTTGATCCAATCGGCGCCTTTGGGGATGAAAGCTGATTCGGCACGTTCGCTCTGTTCTTTTGGAAAGACGCCCGCCCCTATCAGAGTCCAAAGCGGCTGGTAGTAGTGCTTGGTCGATGGCTCAATGATCGCGAGATCATAGCGTTTGAGTTGACGACGGAGTTGAGCAGCAACCGTGATCCCTGCCGTCCCTCCACCGAGCACGAGAATCTGATAATGACTTTTGTTACTACCCGCGTTGATGTTCATCGGTTCCATTACTTATTCAGCTGGATGTGCGCGTATCCATCCGCGTGAAGATTGGAGACCACCGTCAGGGCCGACACTGCTGTATCGATGAAAACGGCCACCTCTTCTGGCTTGGCCTCCTTGCTGATCAAGGTTTGTCCACACACGAACAACTCCACTCCGTTCTCATGAAGCTGATGCAACAAGTCCAAGTTTGGATTCATCGGTGTTTGAAACCTCTTCGCATAAGCATCATCGTTAAGGACGGCTAGCGTTGCATCCCCGTGAAAAATCACCGCGAACTTTCCTTGAGCGGGTTCCGCCCCACCGCCAGCGTAAATATTGACGTATTTCGCCACCTTCTCAATGGCCTTATGGAGCTCCCCCGGATCGCTTCCCGCAGTCACATCGATCAAAACCTTGGTCCCCTCTCGAGGTTGGTGGGCTGCGTTGGGGAGTCGAACCACCGAGCCATGTTTGGGGATGACTGGGTTGGTGGGAGCCAAGGAAGCTGGATTATCGTCACTCTTCCCAGGGATGGCGTGATTTTTCATGGCTTCAGCGAAGCCACGTTCGACGAAACCGCTGACGACTTTGGCGTGGGCCTGGATCAGCTTCGTTACGTAGGGATCGTTGGATGTCTCGGTAACTCGCACCCCTTTTTCGGTGTTCTCGTGCTGGATCTCAATTTTATCCGTGTGTCGGAAGATCTCGGCAAACAACGGATCTCGCATGCGAATCGGATTCGTTTCGCGAACCCGGACTTCCATCCAGTCGACGTGTTCCTGGATCTTGGCCGCGATCTCGGGAACATCCGATTCGGTGAGTGTTTCTACACCGTTGGGAAGTGCTGCGTGGCGCTCATCATGCTGTCCTGGGCCCCCTTGCCCTCCACCTCCTGGACCTCTGCCTCCCTGAAAGCCTCGTCCGCGCCCTGGGCCACCTTGGGCATAGAGAACATCCCCCAGCAGCAACACTGCCACAAGACTCATCAGTAACAATCGCATCATGTCACCTTTCTCGGTTTCTGAACACATCCCAAAGGGTAGAGCCAGAACGGTGAGAAAAGTTACGCGTTTAGCGTGTCTGGGTCGGCTTCCGAGAAAGTTCGACAACAGACACGCTCTTAAGTTTGCTCCGTTGGGGATAACGCGTCGATATTACTTCGACGTTTTGTTGTTTCCGCCTCGGGCTTGGGCGGGTGGCTGATTTCGACCGGCAGCAATAGGGCGACCGCCGGTTTCCATCAACTTGTCGACGGCTTCGACCATGTCATCTTTGAAGTGGGCAGATCGCTTGACGACGACCCCCTTTTGATCGATGAGGATGGTTACTGGAAGGCTGAGCACGCCCAGTTTCACGGCCAAGTCGCTTTCGAAGCCTCCTTGTTCGTGGATATGAGGCCAAGGAAACTTGCCTGCATTGTCTTTCAGGAATGCAGCGGCACCCTTGGCATCGTTATCGAGATTGACTCCTACGACTTGCAGGTTTTGCTTCGCGTATTTGGCCTGGATCTTGCGCAGTTCGACCATGTCGTTCTTGCATGGATCACACCACGTCGCCCAGTAATGAACGATGGTCGGCCCAGAGGATTGGAAATCCTTTCCGTCGAGGGTTTTGCCCCGCAGATTCAGTGTCTTGCCCTCGAGGTTGAGCCTGGCAATCGCTCCTTGCGCCTTTTTGCCTGTGGATGTGTTCGAGAAGTTAGTAGCGATCTTTCGGTACCACTTTTGGGCTTCGGCTTCATCGCGATTCAGTTCATAGTTAACACCGATCTGGATCATGGCTTCGGCTGCCTCAGGTGATTCTGGATACTTCTCGGCAAACTTCTCCAGGCTTTGGATGTACTGATCTTGGATCAGGGCTATGTTGGCCTTAGGGGAGGACATCTGTACGATGTTCTCGGTGCTGATCACACGGAAGGCAACGTAGGCTTGTTGTTCCTCGCCACCTGGGAGATTCGCAAGTGAGTCCTCCAGTTCTTTGAGCTTCTCGAGTCCATCAGGATAGGTCCCGGTTTGGGCTGCAGAGCTCACCGAGTCAGCGAATTGTCGAATCCAAGACCCCATATCCTCGGTACCTCGGGTGGCCTGAATCAAGCGCATCATCACGGTGGTTCGCTCTGCGTTTAATTGTTCTGGATCTCCCTTTCCATCGCGCAGTGCTGAATCCACCCGATCGAGATCGGTCAACAAAGTTTGCATCGCAGGGGATAATCCACCTTCAGTTGTGCCTCCCGATCCTGTGCGATTGACTGCAACCGATGGGAAGAAGAAGCCTGCTTCCGACTGGACAGCTCCATCGTTCGAGATTCGAGGCAAGTCGGTCATCTTCCACGATGTACCACTTTGAATCAGAGTGCCTACCAGCAGTTGCTGCGTGGTCGCATCGTTGTCAATAAGAGCGACCACATTCTCATAGGCTACGACATCCTGTGCCGAGCCTTCTGTTCCTGCAGGAATGACACCGGGTTTGTCCGCAGCGAAATGGGCCCACTTCGTGCTGTTCCCGATCGCCTTCTGGCTACGTGTCCATTCCGAGAAATTTTTCCTAGCCTTCTGCAGTCGTTCGGTCAGTTGCTGAGCTTTCTCTTCTCCCAACTGGAGGTTCTCGAGTTCGCCTTCACTCAATAGAAGTCGCTCAAAGCGCTCGCGGTCTTGGTTGCGAATCGCTTCGACCACTTCGATCGTGACCTCCTCCGCTGAGATCGCTTTCCAAGAATCGATCTTTCCATCTTCGTTCTTGTCGATACCCCAGCGGATGCCTGCAGTACCCAGCCAGCGATATTGGTCTGCAACACCGTTGTAGTCGCTATCGATATCTCGATAAACTTCGACACCATCTTTGAAGTAGCACCACTCATCGACGTTGCGATCCCCGTTGGTGTCCGAAAACCGCCGAAGCAATTGCCCGTCCGGGCTGTAGATCATTAAGCCGTCGGAGCCATTGCGCGTTTCATACCTGCCGGTGCATCGCGATTCGTCACTCGGCTGCACTTTGTCGTATGGAATACCACTCTGCCGTGGGCTGTAGCTCAGTCCGGTCGCTACCAGTTTATCTGTCTGTTGGGCGCGAGACTCTGCTGTTAGCTCCAACGAAAGGATTGGGCTCGCAGCGATGATGGCGGCCCAAAGCGCGTTGCGTGTACGAGTACTGACACCACGATAATGATGGTTTTGCATCCTGATTTATGCTCCTGACTTCCGTGATAATGGATCCGGATGGAGTCTAGCAAAAAGGAACTTCATGTTCCTAGACCAAAGATTTTGCTTTCAATGGAGCGGTTTCGATCATGCATGTTGCGTTCATGCATGTTTCGGGCGCTGATGAGCGACCAGTGACCAGGAGCTACTGTCCCACCAATCCTCAGGCCATGTGGGTTTCGCCTCGAACACCACGATCGCACACGTCGGCATTTCGATATGTTGTTGGCTCAACTGCGTTGCTAGCATTTCCATGCCTGGGTTGTGGCCAAGAACCAATATTGCGGATGCACCCTGGGCGTGCTCGATGGCGGTCTCAAGGATGGTTTGTGGGGGTGCCAGGTAGAGGCGATCGATGAAGTGTATCTGTGGCTCGTGGTTTGCTGGAGCCTTGGCCCATTCTTCTTGCATCCTTGTGAGTGTCTCGCGAGTTCGACGAGCGCTACTACATAGGACCCGATCGGGCAAAAAGTGGTGTTCGAGCATCCAGCGAGCCATCTCTGGTGCTGCGCGTCGACCGCGCGGGTTGAGAGGTCGATCGATATCCGCCGTTCCTTCCTCGGACCAGTCACTTTTTGCATGTCGCAACAGCATCAAGTAGACCATGTTTGGCTCCAGGCTGTGGATTGGGGAGTCGTCTGCAACGGTGACACATGGCTCACAACACCTTTGAGGGTTTCGTCGCGATATGCTTGGGATAACCCTAGCCCTAACATGAGCAGAGTATACTCGATGCTCGAGAAGGAGACTTCGTGAAAGGCCATTTGGATGGTGTGGGACGCGATGAGACATAGGCTGAAAGCTGCGATGCTTTTGGCCATGGGATCACTACCCTGGTCTCGGAGCAATAGCCAGACTCCTCGCGTCATGGCAGCTGCGGTAAGCGCAAACAGGAGGGCTCCTATCAACCCTAGGTCTACCAAGAGACTGAGGAACGAGTTGTGGTGCACGTATCCGCGAATCGATTCCAGACGGATATCGGTCGTCCGATCGTCCAAGTAAGGCCGATTGTAGACCTGGAATTGATTGAAGCCGTACCCGATCAGTGGCCGGTCCTCGAACATCTTCCAGGATACGTAGGCGAAAGCGCCTCGCATCTTCGTACTTTCCAGCGTTTCGGCTGCGGAGTATTCACGTTTGAAAGCGACTAGGTTGGGTCCCGCGATCAACGCTGCTAGAACCGAGCCGAATACCAAACCGCTGACCGCGGTCCAGCGTGTTTTCCCCTGCAACATGGTCAGAACGAGAACCACTACGATGGCGATGGCTGCCATCCAGATACTGCGCGTGTAGGTCAGGGCGATGCCGATCAGCAGAAGTGGCGTCATGGTCCCGGCAATCACCCATGTCATCAGTTGCTTTGGTTTCTGCCATAAGACAAACGTCCAAAGCATGGCCAAACATGCGCACAAGCACATCCCTAATCGGACCGAATTGAGCATCGGTCCGCGAGCCCTGCCGAAGTGAATGCCGAGTTTTTGGTCGCTGATAAAACTGGGAAAGACGAGACTCCATTGCTTCGTAATCTCCAGGACCGCCGTTAGGCTCAAGTACATCCCAAAGATCATGATCACTACCACACCTCCCCAGATCGATGCTGCATTGGGCTTGTAATTGCGGAGAATGCAGTACAGAAACGCCGGTACCAGGTAGCCATTGAGTAGATGCATGGTGGTCGACGGCTGCCCCTTGAGCTCTTGTCCAATAGGGGTAACGATGGTTCTCAATACCAACCAGCCTAGGAACAATATCAAGAAAAGATCCGCTGCGCTCCATGCCCTCCAACTGCTTCTTCCTGTCCATAGGTCATAGGCGAACTGAATCGCCAACACTGCCAGCCACACTCGATCTGCGGTGATGGATACCCCGACTTCAATCGAAGCGTATTCGGGGGGAAGAACGCTGGTGGCCACGAGAAAAATCGCCGTTCCCGTTACGACATCATGGACTTGCACCAACAGCAGTGCCCAAACCGCCGCGGCTAAGCCTATCAACACGACCGCGAATTCCAACTCGTCTTCCTCGCCAGATGTTGTCTGTGATTGATCCTCGTTGCTGCCGATCGGTTGACCATGACTGCCGCGTTAACCCTGTTGCGGAAGGTTCCATGGGTTTTCTTGAGGCTCTTGTACTATCCCTACAAACGTTACAGCCGTTCGTTTTTGACTGTCTCGTTTCCTTTTCGGAGAAGATGTCGTTTCTTGCTCGTCCTACTGGGTTGGGCTGAGCTAATGGTTTCTGAGAAAGTCCCTCCTGTGTCCTTTGTCTTTAAGGTTCGGCTGAATGTCTCCCTTGTTTCGCGAAACCGCTCTGCATGCTTATCTCCGCGTTACTGGACGACATCGCCGTGCTCTCGCCCGTCGGTTTGCGGCGAGAAAATCGTTTCCTGGCGCCATCCTGTTCTATCACCGGGTGGCTGACCAGTTTCCTAATGACTGGACGATATCCTCCAGGAACTTCCTCAAACATTTGGATTGGTTAGAGGATCGATTTGAGTTTGTTAGCTTGGATGACACCGTTTCGTCCCAGAAGCTCGGCGAACGAGATCGACCTACCGTCCACTTGACCTTTGATGATGGTTATGCGGACAACATGGTATTGGCGTTACCGGAGTTGATTCGCCGTGCGATTCCTGCGACATATTTCGTATCGACTCGCTATGTGGAAGACCAGTGCCCCTTTCCACACGATCTGGCGCGCGGACGTCCTTTAGCTCCGAACTCCATCGATGACATCCAGTCTTTGGCCGATTCCGGCGTAACCATTGGTGCTCATTCGCACAGTCATCTCGACTTTGGTCAGAAATGGACTCGTTCGGTACTCGTTGCCGAGATTGTCGATGTTCGGAAGAAATTGCAGGACTGGACTGGTCAGTCCATCGATTACTTTGCTTTCCCGTTTGGTTTGCCTCATAACATCAGTCAAGCGGCTATCGATGTGGTTTATGAAGCGGGTTATCGGGCTTTCGTTAGTGCTGCGGGTGGCTTCAACTTTCCTGGCGATGACTACTTTCATCTTCAACGGATCCACGCCGACCCGGGAATGGCTGCGTTGATGAACTGGTTAACCTTCGATCCTAGGAAGACCATGCGTCCTTCTCCTTTGCGCTACACCTATCCATCGTTGGCATCGCATTATTTTTCTGTAGACCCTGAGCTTGTTGCTACATGATTTCCTGCCTCGATTTAGATGAATCGACCCTTGTGGGTCGCAATCCCCCGGAATCGTGCATCGTCACGCCCCACTCTGACCGCGTTGCTTCTTTAGGCCGTCCCCTTCGGACTGCGTTCATGCTCACGAGCATGCCGGTAGGTGGGGCTGAAACACTGCTTGTCAACATGGTCCGACGCTTCCGCCATGACCGCATCGAGCCTTCGATCCTTTGTACGAAAGAACCTGGTCCTCTAGGCGAGTTGCTCGCGTCCGACTACCCCGTCTCCAGTTATTGGTTGAAGGGTAAGTATGACGTTTCGATCGTTCCCCGTTTAGCATCCTTTTTTCGAAAGCATGGTATCGATGCGCTTGTTACTGTCGGTGCCGGTGACAAAATGTTTTGGGGTCGGTTGGCTGCTGCCTTCGCCCGTCTTCCTGTCGTCTGTTCCGCTCTCCATTCCACCGGATGGCCAGATGGCGTCGGTCGATTGAACCGTTGGCTAACCCCTTGGACGGACCGCTACATCGGCGTCGCTCGTTCCCACGGTGAGTTTCTCACCGATTGGGAGCGCTTCCCCCCCAGCAAAGTCTCTGTCATTCCTAATGGAGTCGACACCGACCGCTTCTTCCCTGACCCTAGCGCCCGTCTTTCATTGCGGCTTGAATTAGGTTTGAGTGATACCACGCCTCTCATTGGCATCGTTGCCGCTCTTAGGCCTGAGAAAAATCACTGCATGTTTCTTGACGTTGCCCGTCTCGTTTTGGATCGGCTACCTTCTGCTCGCTTCCTGATCGTTGGTGATGGTCCAGAACGCCCTCGTATCGAATCCCAAATAAAGAATCTTGGGCTTAGCGACTGCGTGCATCTCCTAGGGTCCCGTTCCGATGTACCTCGCATCGTAGCTGGGCTCGACGTTTTCACCTTGACCAGTCTCAATGAAGCCAGCCCGGTATCGATTCTCGAGGCTCTTTCCTGTTCGGTTCCCGTTGTATCTACGCGAGTTGGCTCGATCGCTGAAACCGTCCTCGACGATTGGAATGGTTTCACCGTTGACTCTTCCGATAGCCTCAGTTTTTCCCTTCGAGTTCTTTCACTTCTCTCCTCACCCTCGTTAGCTCGCACCTTTGGCGCCAATGGTCGCGACCATGTCGTATCTCGCTTTTCCCTCGATGCGATGGTCAAAGGTTATGAGGAATTGATCGCTTCCATTTACTGGAAGAAGTTGGGCAACACTCTGTAGTTTTTTCCTACGTCGGCTTCAGCAAGTTTTGTATTTGCGGGTCTCGCAGATTGGCTGCTACCGCCGATGCTCCTTGGAACGATCCGTGCCTTGTGTGTTGGTTTGGTACTGAAATCACGATGGCTTTCGCTGCCACGCCTGCTGCCGTTCCGTGTTCACTGTCCTCCAACACTAGCATTTGTTCCGTCTTTATCCCCATTCTTGCTGCTGCTGCTTCGTAGATGTCAGGATGGGGTTTTCCTCGTGGGACATCTTCTGCTGTGATCACGAAGTCCATTCTCGACCAAATCCCTACTAGCTTCAGTGCTCGTTCAGCGAATTTCTTGGTGGAACTTGTTGCCACGCATCGTGGCAGCCCTTGCTCTTCGACGATTCCTAGGATTTCCTCGACTCCGTGCATCAACGCTAATTGTTGCTCGAGGATTTGCTCGAAGATCGCATCCGTCTCTCGTTGCAGTTCTTGCCAGGATTCCGACAGCCCCTCCTGCTCGATCAAGACACCAAAAGCATAGGGGGCCGGTAAACCAATCATTTGCTTCCTTACTTCCTCCCTGTACTGTTTCCCTCTCCGACGCATAAGTTCCTTACCGACGTCTTCGTAGAGGTCTTCCGTATTCAAGAGTAACCCGTCCATATCGAAGGCTACTCCCCTGATTCGGTTGATAACTTGTTGCTTGCCGTTATCCTTGGTCACCAACTTCGTTCCTTTCTAACGGTCCTTCCCCTCCTGTTGGCAACCATCGTTCTTTCTCACGCCTTTGCAGGCACTAACGTACCTTTGTCCAACGAGTTTTCCACAGGTCACGTCGAGCCTTGATCGTTACTTTCGCCATTGTTTTCAGCTTCCTTCTTACACGAGTCGGTGAGTTACTGACGATACCCGCTCCGCCTCTACTACTACTACAGATTTTTAGTTCTTTACCTTCTTGGTCCAAAGCTTGTCCTTGCCTTAAGACTTGGCCATCGTCCAACCGTCGGCCAACGTCGCATCTTTGGTGACGATAGGGATACCATCTCGGATGTAGCATGGATCGAACTGATCGGAATCTACCAAACCTAGATTGTTGACGACTTGAACGTGTCGACCGATGCGTACGTTCTTGTCGAGGATAGCACCATCGATAAGGCTTCCAGCACCTATGCCGACCCTATGGTGACCTTCTCGATCCAGTCGTGAAAGATCCTCTTCGGTTTCAGAGTAATCGGCCCCCATCAGGATACTGTTCCGGATGGTTACGCCTTCGCCGATGATGCACCGCAAACCGATAACGCTGTTTTCGATGATGGTCCCTTTGCCGATGCGGCAACCGTCGGCGACCAAAGAACCCGTAACGGTAGCACCATCAATGACGGTAGGTGGCAGGAAGCGAGCACGGGTGTAGACAGGCTGTTCAGCCTTGAAGAGATCGAAGGGAGGATGATCCTTGGTAAGCGACAAGTTGGCTTCGTAAAAAGCACGGATGGTACCGATGTCTTCCCAGTAATCGTCGAAGAGATGGACTTGAACCTTCCGCGAACGAATCGCGGCAGGGAAAACTTCCTTGCCAAAGTCGCTGTAATTGGTTTTGTTGAGGATGTCGAAGAGGAGATTCTTGTTGAAGATGTACAGGCCCATGCTGGCCAGGCAATCGCGGCCGCGGGAAGGGATCCCCTGGCGGTCAATCCAACCAGGAGTCATCGCCACCATGTTGATTTCTTCGTCGGTTTGAGGTTTCTCGAGGAAACCAACGACGCGACCGGAGTCATCACAGCGCATGATGCCAAGGGCATGAGCGGCGGAACGGGCTACGGGAATGGCTGAGATCGTGACGTCGGCACCAGACTGAATGTGGGTTTCCAACATTCGGCTGTAATCCATGCGATAAAGTTGATCACCGGAAAGAATGAGAACGTACTTGCAGTCGTTCTCATCGAAGTAGCGAAGGTTCTTTCGAACGGCGTCGGCAGTCCCTTCGTACCAAGAGGCATCGTTGTCCATCGTCTGCTGGGCAGCGAGCAATTCGACGAATCCGCCGCTGAAGTTGTCAAAACGGTAGGTTTGTCGGATATGCTGGTGCAACGAAACACTCAGAAACTGGGTGACGACATAGATGCGATTGATGCCGCTGTGCAGGCAGTTGCTGATGGGAATATCAATCAGCCGATACTTCGAAGCCAAAGGGACCGCAGGCTTGGCTCGAATCTTGGTCAGTGGATAAAGTCGCGTTCCTCGACCACCGCCGAGAATCAGCGATATGACTTGCTTCATGTCGGCTAGCATCATGACTGAAAACCTTTCATCTAGGCAACCGTTCATCAGGGTGCAATACAAATGGATCCCCCCATTCTAACATCCGACCAAGAAAAGGGTTAAGTACACACGACATGAATACGACAAGGAGTTCGACAGGAAGGGCCGAAGAACTGGCGAAACGCTTGGTGGCATACCCTTCGGTCAGCGAGAAAAGCAACGCTGACATTTCGGAGTTTGTGGGCGAAGCGTTGGTTAGGCTAGGCTTCGAGATCGAGACTTTGACCTACATCGATGAAGAGAAAGAAAAAAAGGTCAGCTTGGTGGCCAAACGAGGGATTCAACCAGGAGGGATAGCCTATTCCGCTCACACCGATGTAGTCCCCGCGGAAGACTGGGGAACAGGTTTTAACGGTCCGTTTGAGCCGATCATCCGGGATGGAAAGCTCTACGGAAGAGGGGCCTGCGATATGAAAGGATCGTTGGCTTGCGCATTGGCAGCCGCCGAAAAGATTAGTCAAACTGATCAAAGAAGGTCCATCTACTTTTTGATTTCGGCTGACGAAGAGATCGGGATGCAAGGGGCAAGGCTAATCGATCGCGAGTCAAGAATTTTTGAGGAAATGGTAGCGCATGAGACGGTTGGGATCGTGGGGGAACCTACGGAGTTGGAAGTAGTGCACGCTCACAAGGGAGGAGAGGGAATCGTAGTTAGGGCCAAAGGAGTAAGTGCCCACACCAGTACAGGCCAAGGCATGAACGCAAACGATCGACTTATCCCGGCCTTGAGCGAGCTATTGCTGCTGGGACAGGCGAGCGAACAGCATCCGGCCTACCGCAACGCTGGATTTGAACCAGCCACGTTATCGTGGAACATGATCTTGGTGAACGAGCCGCAGGCAGTGAATGTCACCCCGTCCTTAGCCGAAGCGAGGATCTTCATGAGGACCATGCCAGAAGTGGATCACGGGCCGCTGTTGGAGAGAATCAGGGAGATCGCATGGAAGCACGGTTTGGAAATCGAGAGGAAGCAGGAAACGCCCCCTTGGGGAGTTGACGCCGGGTCAGACTGGATCAGGGATATGCTTCAAATCACGGGCCAAAAGGAATCTAAGACGGTGTGCTACGCGACGGATGCAGCTGTATTGCAGCGACTCAAGAAACTGATGATCTGTGGACCAGGGAGCATTGAGCAGGCTCATCGCAACGATGAATGGATAGCGTTGGATCAGTTGAATCGAGGGACGGATATCTACGAGCGGGCCTTTCGGCACTGGGCCTGTTAGACCCATGGTATTTCGCATACTGCTTCGTAAGTATCTGTACGAATCGATGGGGTTGGGGATCGCGTTAGCGATCGTCCTGTTCGTGTTCCCATGGGTGAGGATATGGACAGTCAGCCAGTTTGAGCTGTCGGGTTTCGCCCCATTGATCGAGCAGTTTCGAGCCTTTGAAAAGTTCTCACCTGTTCCCTTGGAGCAGTTCTTGACGTATCAAGGAATGATCGGATTGACATTTGATGAACCAGTGTTGCTCTTGTGCATGCTGGCTTGGAGTATCGCTCGGGGGAGCGATGTCGTCAGCGGTGAACTGGGTCGAGGTACGATGGAGATGTTGTTGGCACAGCCCGTTCGACGGTGGCAACTGTTAGCCGCACATGCAGTCGTCGCGGTCAGTGGTCTAGCGATACTCAGTGGGTTGGTTTTCGCTGGAATGGCATTGGGCATATGGACCAACGCAACGCCGCAACGACCTTCGCAAAACTGGGTGATACCTTGGGTCCAGTGGAACATCCCATTGGGAACGCCTTCGCAAGAGTTGACATGGACTCCGTTGTCACAGTTGGTGGAACCGAGTTTATATCTGGCACCGACGATCAATCTGTTCGCGTTGGGATTCGCAGTCTTGGGATTGAGTGTGGTGATCAGCTCGTTCGATCAATATCGATGGCGAGCCATAGGCGTTGTCATCGGCGTCTATGTGCTTCAGTTGCTTTTGTTCGTGTTGGCCAAGTCCACGCCAAGGATGTCATTCCTGAAACCATTCACGTTTTTGGCGGCGTATCAGCCGGACTGGATGGTACAAACGGTTTCGCATCGGCCGGAACTAACCAACAGCTTGTGGATGCCGGAATCAACCTCGTGGGATAGCGTTCTGGGGCCGCTGGGTTATTCACTTCTGCTGTTAGGCATGGGAATCGCTTGTTATGCCATTGCCCTTTGGAGATTGGAAACCAGGGATTTGCCGGCACCCCATTAGTGTAAGACGATGGACCAATCAGCTGGTGGATTGTTTCACCGGTTGATCATTGTCACCGGATTCTTCCTCAAGGACTTTGTAGTTGAGGGGGGAAATGGCTCGTTTGATCGTGTTGATCATGACATCCAGAGGTGGTTCCAGGCCGGTAAACAGGCGATACTGATAGGCGGCTTGACGGACAAACATCTGAAGACCGGTGATGACTTGACAACCGGCGGCACGAGCACCTTTGATAAACAAAGTCTGTTCTGGGTTATAAACGGTATCAAAAACCAACGTATCGTTGCTCAGTTTGTTCGTCTTGAACGGGGAGGAATCGACGTCAGGGAACATCCCAATCGGAGTCCCATTCACGAGAATCGAAGGTTGGAT
>JALOQW010000097.1 GCA_025459275.1 Pirellula sp. | reverse complement strand
GGAGATGCTGCAAGTCCGCCGAGGCGGAGGGCCGGGGGGTGAGGGGTTTCAATCGCTGTGAGCCGCAGGCCGTCGCAGATCCGCCAGGGCGGACTAGCCGCGTTATTGGGACGATCCACTAGTACCACGCTGCCGCAATCGTTGACTTTGTTGTGAGCCGCGGGCGCTAGCCGCGTTATTGAACGCGACGATAGCAATCCCGCTGCCGCAATGGTTGAGTTTCAGTGAGCGGCAGCGGTTCGGAACATAGAGGTGACCCGAAGCGCCGCTAGCGCGTGCGGCTCAGAGCACTGCGAGCCGCAGGCCGTCGCAGATCCGCCGGGGCGGACTAGTCGCGTTATTGGACAGGTCCACCAGTACCACGCTGTCGCAAACGTTGAGTTTGTTGTGAGCCGCGGGCGCTAGCCGCGTTATTGAACGCGACGATAGCATTCTCGCTGCCGCAATGGTTGAGTTTCAGTGAGCGGCATCGGTTCAGAACAATGCGTTGCCCCGAAGCGCAGCTAGCGCGTGCGGCTCATCGGCGAGCGGGGGATGTAAATCCTCTGTTTCCTACATCGAGTTCTAACCTTCTACCACTCGGCCAATTGCCGCAAGATGGACACTGGATCGGAAAAACAGCGGGTTCACACCCGCCGCTCGCCAGCAAGCGACCTGCAGGCGCTGGTATCGCTCCTTCGGTCGCTAGATCCTTTGTTAGATATCGATGGGTTCATCGTCGTTGTCTCCAACGTCGATGGACTCGTCACCGATTAGGTAGGCTTGGTTCTCATGGTCCAAGGTAATAGACGAATAGAGATCCGAGGAAGCCAAGAATAGTGGCTTTAGCCAAGAGCTTTTACTGAATGGTGCTCGGATCTCGACAGTCACCGTGGCGGTGTTTCGATCGAAGATTTCAGGGGTAATCGTGATCGTGGCTGCTCGAATGCCGGCGGACCCAAGGATCTGTTGGGCCCGCTCTCGAACCTGATCCGGTGTTCTGCCTGGAATAATGCCGATACGAGCTGATTCGTAGGCTGCCTGGTCCACCGTGTGACGAGCGAACATGAATCGAGAGAACTCTATGCCGGACAGGATCAGGAAGAAGAACAACCCGCTACATACAGCGAACTCTACCGTGTAGGCAGCGCGCCGTGCTCTCGAAGGGCGCCGGCGCGAAGCTCGACGATCTAACGATGATGCGAAACGCTCTTGTAACATGGTCATGGTTCCAGTCTTCACGGATGTTACTTCACTTAATCAGTCAGCATGTTCGGGAGAGTCGCGGCGATGGTGCGGAATGCGGAGGTTAGTGTCTCTGCATCCGGAGCAACATAGCATTTTCCTCCACCCGCTGAAGCCACGCGCTGCATTAGATCGACATCGGCTTGCGCGCTAAAGGCGACTGTGTGAACTCGAATATTCATGTCGCGCGCTTGTGCTGCAAGGGCGACAGGATCGTCACCTTGCGACAAGATCCCATCGGTCAAAAGAACGATCGACTTCGAGGATGTGATTCGAATGCGTTGGGGATCAACCAGTTCATGAATTCCTTCCCGCAAACCCGCAGCGATGTTGGTGTTTCCAATCAATGGGCGGCTTGCAAGAAAGTTCATCCGCTCATTGATCGTCTCGTAATCATGCGTCAAGGTCTGGTCTAGACTGGCGACGTTGGATTCGAAGACACCGAAGGTAAAGTTGCTTGCATAGGACGCAAGCGATACACGTGTTTCGATTGGCCCATCGTCAAGCACTTCCAAGAAGACATCCACGGCGCTTCGCAGAGCAGCCCATCGACTCAGTTCCGGATGCGGCAACTGGAAATAATTCTGCATCGCGGACTTGCCGAAGAGATGACCGGGATAGGTGAAAGGAGTGGGCCCCAGATCCCAAGCCATGGAACCGGATCGATCGACCACGAGGCATACATCCATCTCGATGCGTGTGGCGGTTGCGTGCTGAGCGGAGGCATAGTAGTTCTTTCCGATCAAGTGGGGCGCGATCGTCAACGCGACTCCTCCACCTGAGCGCCGACTAAGATCCGACTGGACTCGAATCGCATTCGTCGTCTCGGTCGGATTTTCTATGTTCGTTGGTTGAAATAGGTACGAGTCATTGCTCTGAGGAATCGACGTTCCAATCTCGATATCCTCCGGGAGTATTTCCAAGGGTTGGCCGGCCACGTTGTGCAGCGAAGCCACGTCGATGGCGGTGAGTCGCGCCAAGGGGATCGATTGGGTCTGGCCAAGTACGACCAACGCGCCCTTGGCTGCCGCATCGGTGCCGAGCCGCTGTTCCGTGCGAATCATTTCGATATACGCAATGTTGACGCACAGCACCGATAGAGTCAGCATCACCACAAAGACGATACAGGCGAAAGGTAAGAGTGCACCTCGACGACGGCGCGCAGCCTTTCGGTTTCGAAACATGAAAACACTCATGGCAATAGCTCCACGCAAAAACAAGATGTCGACTCTATTCACGCAGCATGGTGGCTGAGACGGTGATGGTTCCTGCATTCCTCAGAACGAAGAATGTAGGAGAATTCTGGGCATGAGGTACTTCGATTCGTACCTCGACCTGCGAAGCACTCGGCAAGGACAGTAGATTGTCAGGCGTCACGGTAACCGTACCGCCTGCAATCCTTCGTTGTTCGAGCATGGTTTCGCACCGATTGCGAACCATCGATGCATCAACTCGAGAGCGAACGGCCAGCCGTGCTCCTTCGTATGCGACGATGGCTGCGGACTGACGAAGGAAAAAGTATTGGCACAACTCGATCGTCCCCAGGGCCAGAACCAGGAACATCGGCAGGATCATCGCAAGCTCGACGGTGGCTGCGCCAGACCTGCGAAGGCTTGGCTTGCGACGTCGTTTCGATGCTGATTGCGCGATAAACATGGCAATGATTCCCGAAGGATTCGATCTCACTGAGGCAGGGTAGATTCATTGATCAGGTTTGAAGCATTCTCCAAACCGATATCTACAACGAAGAGGACGTCGTTGTAGTCCAAGTCACCTCCACCGACGATGTCCTCAAATCCCACCAAAACGTAAGGGGAATTTGGAAGCACAAATGCGACGACGTGTTGTAGTCGATCCGAGTTCTTGGTCAGGTCATTCCAAAGCCATGTGATGCTTGGATTCGGAAGACTTTGGAAGTTCGTCTTGTTAGTGTGCTGCCTCCACTTGCGGAAACCATCGGAGAGCAAGAAGAAGTCAAGTTGCCAACCGTTGCCTCCGTGCCCCAGTTCGACGAAGTCTCCTTGCTTGAGCGGCTCATCGATCGTTCTGGTCGAGCCCGAGCGAGCCGAAGAGTTTGGGAAGATCAGGTAAGGGGTTCCGGGAACGGAGCTACCTGCGGGTGTGAACGTGAACCCGACCGCGTTTTGGTAGCCTGCACCTTCGGCAAGAAAATATACACGGATCGGATATGGAGATGCCTTGCGCAGAAAGAAGCGATCGGCATCGAGTTTGAAACCTGATGCGGCCGTGAACTGCACCGACTCCTTCAAGTTATTGTTGATAATCGCTCGGAACTGTGGCAGCCAATTCGAATTGAACTCCGCTGCTTTGGAGTCCGATCCCGTCACCTTAACCGTGGAAACAATGGGTATGCCTAAAGGAAGTGGCGTCGCCTGCGGCGTTGCCGTTGTCTGACCCGCTGCTGATTGGTGCAGCGCTAACATACTAACCGCAATCGCAAAAATGGCTTTTCTCATCACAGCACCCTTTCGAGACGATGACCCGATTACCTTTCATGGTTGTCCCCATTAAGAAGGCTATGTCGACAAACCGCAGAAAGCGGCTTAGCAAGAAAAATCTGTGCGATCTTTGGTGAGATTCAGGGACCCACAGGCGTTACAACCGGAACCGGGAAGGTATCAATAGCCACGGGTGTCGAGTCGCCTTCGGCCTCGTTCGTTCAACATCTGATAGTGGGGCTCTCGTTGCTCGAAGGATACGATTCGCCACTCCCCGTCCAACTGTTCCAAGATCAATTGAACCCAACGTGGGGCTTTGCCTCCCCGATCTCCGTACTCCACTTCGATGTAGACATTCATCGTTATCGTCGCTGTCACGCCCGTACGATGCCTGGTTACCTCGATACCGTGTATCGATTTGATCCTGGCAACGCTAAAGCGAATGTCAGGCAGGCGAAGTTTCGCATCCTGCAATTCCCCCGTCGCTTGAGGGTGGATCTTGGCAGCGACTTTCTGATGCTGATTCGTCTCCAATTCCTGAGCCGTTTCATAAACAAAGCGACGCAAAATGTCTCGGTCGGTGTCGATAAACCAACCAATTAGGACCAAGGCAAGGGTTCCCACCGCCAGGCCGATCGATGTGTGAAAGAGGGGACGCAGCCCAGACTGTACCCAAGCATAAAAGGTTGCAATCGATAGAATCGATCCAGCCAGCCCGATCGTTACAGGTCGTTCCAAAAGAAATTCGAGCATTTTGAATGGATTGATCTCTTGAAAACCAGCCCGTCAGCGCGCATCGACGGTATGGCGACCTACGGTATCGAGATGGCGCCCGTGTGCCCATCGCATCTGAGCTTGATTGTAAGGCGCTCGTATGTTGGAAACAATTCGCAGATACTGGATTGGCTTTCTCGTGTTGGCCTTGGTGCTGCTGCATGCAAGCATCGTAGGGATCATCCGTTACCAAGCCTCTTTGGCAAAGAAGGACATTTCCTGCGAAGTGGGACTGGGTGAATTCGTCGCTTACCGGACCAAGGAGGACCCTCCGGTCGAAATGACCTTGCATGCCATCGTGCCTCTGAAACACCGGATGAAGAGCCGGCAATTGATCGAATTGAACGAAGCACAGGTCCGTCAAGCACTCGAAGAACACCTGCGTCAGTTCGACGGCCGCCACCTGGCGGACCCCTATTTAACCGATCTTCGCACTCAATTGCTGGACATACTGACGCAGTTGCTCGGCTCCACTGCCGTCGAAGATGTCCTCGTCACCCGAATCCGAACCATCGGAAATGGACGCGAAGGGCTCGAGTTTCTCAGCGATGCAACTCGTCCAGAACCCAGACGTCTGGTTGCCACCCTTCGCGGCGAAGAAGGTGAAGGGGAAACGGAAGGCGTGCACGACGAACATGGCACAGACGAACACGCTGACGAGCACTCTCCGGCCTCTCACGGCGATCATGCCAAAGCGGGCGACCAAACCAAAGCGGGCAGCCATGGCAAAGCTGACAGCCACAGCAAGTCCAGCGGCCACGGAAAGTCCAGCGGCCACGGCAAGTCTAGCAGTCATGGCTCGAAACACTGATCGTGCCGGATGGAACGATCGGTCTTGAGCCATCGATTGCAGGGATCGCAAGGGGATTCGGGGAAATGATTCAGAAGGAGTCACGTCCTTCTCGATATCCGAACCAAGCCGCATCGCGCACTCAGTTTTCGTCGCGTAGGATTCAAAGGGAGAATCTATTCCGGCGGCTTTAGAAGGCATGGACGCTACTTCCGCGGCGATCTCCTTGGGTCACCGTTCGAACCACCTATTGAGGCGTCCTGTCCATGCGCACAAAATCTCTCATTCTTCTAATCATCGCCATTGGTTGCGGTGTGGTTGCGTCCGTCGCCGTCAGTCAGGTCATGATGGAAAAGCAAGACGGTGAAGCACCGCGAACCTCAGGCATTCTGGTAACCGCCAAGGACATCTCGCCGATGACCAAACTCACGGCCGAGTTGATTCGAGTCGAGCAATGGCCGGTGGATCGGATCCCCTTGGGCTCACTCACCGATACCAAAGAGATCGAAGGCAAGTACGCCAAACAGCGACTCTATACCGGCGAACCGATCATCGAAGCCAAGTTGTCAGCCCGCGGCAAGGATCTTGTCGTCCCCACCGGCTTTCGGATCTTCGACTTGAAGGTTGACGATTCCAACGGTGGTAGCGGATACATCGGACCAGGCGATCGTGTGGATGTCACCGGCTTCTTCGAGAAAGGAAATCGCTTTCCCGTCTCCAAGAGTGTCCGGGTGATGCGAAACATTGAAGTCGCGATGGTGGACGGTATTTCTTTTCGCGATCCCGAAGCGGCTCCGAAACGCGCCAACACCATTCAACTGTTGGTGCAGGACAAACAGTACGAAGTATTGGATACTGCGAGCAATCTAGGCAAACTCAAACTTTCCTTGCGAGCTCCTGACGCGGAAGGGACAACCTCCGGCAACGAACCCTTGGATAGCGGCGAGTCTTTCCTGAAATGGTTGAAGGATTCGGAAGTCCGAAAAGAACAGACAGTTGCAGCAACGACCGCTGTCAGCTCCCTCTCGTTGCTGAAAGGCATGTTCGATTCGATGAAGCCTCAACAGAAGATCGAGGCACGCAAAGAAATGATGATTCTGACACCAGGCTCGGTTTCGATCTACCGATGGGTCCATGGACGCAAGATGCCTGTGCTGCTGAATCCCGAAGACTACTACAATGCTCCAGACCAAGCTCAAGTGTACAGCCTGGACTCAGGCGCAGCATATGCAGATCCTAGTCTGGTTCCCGCAACGGCTGCTCCCCAGACGACCTCAGCCAATCCGCTGCCGAGCGAGTCGGGCACCCCAGCTGCCCCGCCCGCCGATCCTTCGAATGCTAGCCAATCGAATATGGTTTGGGACCCGAAGACAGGAACATGGCAATCTGGGGGCTTTACGCCCGTTTACCCTCAGTCTAAGTAAAGGCGGAGTGGTTCAAGTGTCGATGTCGCTTACAAGGTTCCTCGCGCCTAGGGGTGTCGAGGTACCGGCCGATCGTTAGAAGGTCACGGACGACTGGAGGCGATTCGGCGTTTGGAGCTCGATTCATCGCGTGATGCATCGAGGAGACCGCGATGGATACCAGTTTTTCACAGGGAAGTGAGACTGAGATGATGTCCAAAATGCATCCCGTTCGAGCAGCACAGCGAGATGCCTGCCCGTGCAACACGAGGATTTTCTACCATGGTGGTCTTGTAGCGCTAGCTACGCTGATGGCACTCTGCCATTTTCCGGGCCAATTTTCGGCAAACTGTTTTGCTGGAGACGAGACCCCGTCGACTGCTCAACCGACTCGCAAACTGGTTAGCAAGAAGTTCGATCGGATGCAACTGATCGTCAATACTTCCCAGAACGTAGCGCTCGACAAGGTCATCGATACGGTACAGATCTACAATGATGCGATCATTCATGCCAAACCGATCAGCCGTTCCGAAATACTGATATCCGCGTTGGCCACTGGGGTGTCCCAAGTGGATCTGAAGACCCGCGACAATGAAACGTATTCCTTAGAAGTGGTCGTTACCGGCGATGCGCGAGAACTGAAAGCGATTTTGGCGCAGCAGTTTCCGTCCGCAACACTGGATGTGATGCCCATTCAGCAGGCTGTCGTTATTTCCGGTCAAGTGACTTCCGATGAGCACGTTGAGCAGGTGGTCGCCATTGCCGAGCAGTATTATCCGACCGTCATCAACCGAGTGGAAGTGATTGGTGTGCATACGATCATGTTGCACACCCAGGTGATGGAAGTTTCTCGAACGAAGCTCCGAGAGCTTGGCGTCGACTGGGCTTTCTCATCTGGAGACGACTTCATCGTTTCTTCGGTGAGTGGCTTGATTACGCCTGGTGGAACGGACGCATCGATTGTCAGTGCGGGCCGTGAGTCCATTCGCTTCGGGGTAATCAGTGGGGATGATCGATTCTTCGGATTCATCCGCGCACTGAAACAGAACAACATGGCGAAGATCCTGGCCGATCCAACGGTGGTGGCGATCGATGGTCGCCCAGCGAGCTTTAACTCGGGAGGTGAGTTCCCGATTCTGGTTCCAGCAGGTCTAGGCCAGGTCGGCGTTGAATTCCGCGAGTTCGGAACACGATTGGATTTCGTCGCCAAGGTTCGCGGAGATGGCCGGATCTGGTTGGAAGTGCGGCCGACGATCAGCGAAATCGATCCCGGGCGAAGTGTACTGCTCAACGGAACAAGTATCCCTGGTCTTCGAAGCCGATTCGTGGAAACCGCTGTTGAGCTCAAGGCAGGTGAAACGTTGGCATTGGCCGGTTTGCTTCAAATGAGAACGGAGTCGGAAAGCGTTGGTCTCCCACTCTTGTCCGATGTTCCGTATCTCGGTGCTCTGTTTCGAAGCAATCGAGAGGTTCAGAACGAAGTCGAGTTGTTGATCATGGTGACGCCTCACTTCGCAGGCGCCATGCAACCGGAAGAAGTTCCTTGCGGAGGTCCAGGATACAACAGCACCTCTCCTTTGGATGGCGAACTGTTCATGAACGGCTACATCGAAGTCCCGAACAACTGCCCGCCGACCCAAGACGCTCTGGCGCCCGGAGGCATCGCGCCTCTGCCAACGCCGGCCATGGAACCAGTGCAACCCGCTCCGATGGTCCTCCCGAATGGGCCTGCCGGAGCGACGGGGCCTGCAGCTGCAACGAGCTCCAGGTCAATGAACTCAACGGGACCGAGGGGTACACAAACGTACGGCGTTGCCTATCCGCCCATGTCCTCGTCTACGATCAAGCCGCCCGCGGCGCCCCAAGGGACTTTGCAAACAGCACAGCAGTTTCAAGGGGAACTGCGGCGCTAAAAGAAGCCCTGATTGTCATAACGCGTGTACCTTTTAGAAGCTGACGGACTGCCGTATGAGTAATGTACTTCGAGTTGCGATCGTTGACCCCAACGATCAGTCGCGAGACAACCTCAAATCGATGCTCCTTGGGATGGACATCGTATGGCTGGACGCAGAGTGCTCGCGTTACGAGTTCTTCGCCGACGTGATCGACCAGTCCAAGCCCGACGTGGCGATGATCAACATGGACGGCGGTGCAGAGCGCGCATTGTCGCTCATGGAAAGACTGCGATCGTCATCGCCCGAATGCAATCTCTTTGCGATTTCCAAGAACACCGATGGCCAACTGATTCTCAAGGCAATACGGTCCGGAGCGAAAGAGTTCTTGACGGCTCCGGTTGAGCTGGAGGAGCTGTATGCTGCACTCGAACGTTTGCTCCAGTCAAAATACTCTGGTTCCGACGGCAGGGTACGAGGCTGCAAGATGATTGCGATCGCGGGAGCGACCGGTGGAGTCGGCTGCACTTCTGTTGCTGTGAACGTCGGATGCAACCTGGCCAAGAAGCCTGAGAACACAGTGGCGCTCGTCGATTTGGACCTTGCCCTTGGTGACGCGGACGTCTTCCTCGACTCGATTCCTGATTACAGCTTGGTAGACGTAACAGAGAACGTAAGCCGCTTGGATTTTCAGCTTCTGAGAAAGTCCCTGACCAAGCATTCATCTGGTTTGTACCTGTTGCCTCGACCTGTACAGCTTCAAGATCTGGACTTGATCACTCCCGAAAATCTTCGCAAAGTCTTCGGGCTTTTGAGAGCTTCGTTTTCTCATGTCGTCGTTGACGTATCCAAGTCCTACAGCCAGGTCGACTTGACTGCATTGGAAATGTGCAACGAGATCGTGTTGATGGTGCAATTGGATCTTCCATGTTTGCGAAACATGGTCCGACTCCTCATGAGCCTTCAGCAAATGGACAATATCCGTGACAAAATCAAGGTCGTTGTGAATCGCGTGGGACTCGAAAGCGGTCAGATCAGCCTCAAGAAAGCCAAAGAAACCATCGGTCGAGAGATCTTCTTTCAGATTCCAAATGATTACCGCACGATGGTTGAAATGCGGAATAACGGTCAACCTCTGATCGAGCAATCGCCCAAGGCGGCAATCACGCTCGCAGTCTCTCAGTTAACGGAAATGCTGACCCGATCCGGTGACGAAGAGGAGGATGCCTCAGACAAAACGACTGGCGAAAAGGCACCCGCCAACAACTGGCTCAGTTTCTGGCCAGGCAAAGGCAAGCAAGTCAAATCCAAGTAGTTCTCTGGTTGATCGATACAAACCGAATCCTCGATACGGTCGGTGGCTTTGCACCTGGGTTTCATCCCTGAATTGATCATTCGGTTTCGATAGAGCTGATTTTCTCGGCATACTTCGGACGGATGGTTCTCTTTGGATACCCATACGCACCTTCTACTTGGCAACGCTGATGGCAACAGTCCCGATCAAACCACACAGGGCCGTTTCGGCAATGGATCCGCTGACGACGCGAGTCGTCGACGCAGTCAGCGAAATCGAAGGGGCTTTGCTGGAGGTATCGCAACCCCCTGCATCCGGCGCATCGTTCCTGCCGTTGTCGGTAGTGATTCCCGTCTTCAATGAACGGAATACGATCCAACAAGTCATTGAGCGTGTCGCTTCCTTAAGGATCGATAAGCAGATCATCGTGGTCGACGATGGTAGCACGGACGGTACTCGAGAGATCTTGGCCAGCTATGTCGGCCGACCAGGTATCGAGATCGTGCTGCATTCCTGCAACCAAGGCAAAGGCGCGGCGCTCAGAAGTGGCTTCGAGCAAGCCCAAGGAGAAGTCGTCATCGTTCAAGATGCAGATCTCGAGTACGACCCACAAGACATTTTGACCGTCATCCAACCCGTCTTGGCTGGTCAGTGCGATGTCTGTTACGGTTCCAGATATCTCGATAGCATTCATCAAGATCCATCGGCCCTGCATCGATTCGGCAATTGGCTACTCAC
This sequence comes from Pirellula sp., assembly GCA_025459275.1. Lineage (GTDB taxonomy): Bacteria > Planctomycetota > Planctomycetia > Pirellulales > Pirellulaceae > JBKCUI01. Next base: position 1,050 of record JALOQW010000097.1, on the reverse strand, counting down.
CCAATTCAGCAATTGGATGACCTCCCATCGCCTGACCGATATGGAAACATGCTACAAGGCGGTCCGCAGGTCGGTTCTGAAGTCGATCACGATTGAGCAACGCCGATTCGGCTTCGAGCCAGAGATCACCGCAAAGCTAGCTCGCGGAGGTCACCGCATTGTCGAGGTTCCCGTCTCCTACAAGAGTCGATCCTGGAGTGAAGGGAAAAAAATCGGTGTCCGCGATCTGATCAACACTCTTTGGTGTATCGTGCGATATCGCTTCGGTTAAAGGGAATCGATTCGAAAGGCTGCGATGATCGATTCCCGAGATGGGTCGAAGTCGTTATCGAAACAAACCACCAGCAGTCGAGATCCATCGGGATACGTCGGGCCCCATGCTAAGCCCTCCGGCTTTTCCGGCGTTGACTTGCCAGACAAACCGTACTCGGGATGCATCAAGTCGATGAGCAATCGTTTGGTTAATGCATTTGTGCCCGCAGGCAGTCCGTCGCCCAGGGAAGGAATGTTCGCGACATCCGATGCACTCGAAGCGTCGGCCAAATAGATCTTTTTGATTTTGGCTTCCAAGCCGGCCTTGCTGTCCCGTTCCAGTACCAGGAAACGATGGTCGTCGACCGCCAGGACTTCACTGACTCCGGTGGATTCATCGTCAAGTCGATAAACCCACTCTTGGGCTTGGGCCGATTGCCTGTCGAACACAAACCATCGTGTTGCCGTTCCAAGACACTTGTTCTTTTCGATCCTGCCGTCTTGAACCAACGGCCCCTGCATCGCCGCGATGAGAATGCGACCATTCCGTGCCACGGCAAGTCCTTCCATGCCCCTATTCGGAAACGTTCCCCGAGTCCGAGGGGGGGAAAGATGATCGGTAAGACGGAAATACTCCGGTACCTTTATGGAATCCAGGATCATGCCGCTCCGATCCACCACATCGATCGTTGGGCCGTATTCATCGCTCAAGGCAAGTAGCGAGTCGTCGATGCGACGGATCCCCTCAGGGTCCAAGCTGGGAGGATGCCCTTGACCATCCCATGTCTTCATCGGTTC
>JALOQW010000457.1 GCA_025459275.1 Pirellula sp. | reverse complement strand
CCTCCGGACCGAAGTGATGCAGCAGCCTCGTCCAGTTGATCCAAGGTGTAACGATGGGTCAATCGATCGCGAGACATTAGTCTTTGCGCTTCTTAAACCCTTTTGGTTTTCCAATCGGCTTCAGTTGCCGAGGCCTGTCGGTCACTTTCGAGATTCGCAGCTGCCGCCCGACCACCCAGGCTCGACCTAGAACCTTGAAAACTTCACGAGGCATTCCCGAGGGCAAGTCGATGGTGCTGAAGTCATGGTGGATACGGATCGGCCCGATCTTCCTGGCATCCAATCCGATCTCGTTGGCGACTGCACCGACGAGGTTTCCGGGTTTGACCCCATGCACCCTTCCGACTTCGACGCGGAAGGATTCCATCCCCGAACCGAAATCCTCATCACCCGACAAAACGGCGTCACGTGGCGGGCGTTTTCGTTCGCGTTTCGAGGAGGGGTCGATAAACTCTTTCTTCGCTGGGCGATCGGTTGCTTCATTGAGAAAGAAGGGGCGATCTCCTTGAGCCAAGGATGCAAGCCCTGCGGCGACTTGAAGAACTGTCAGTTCATGTTCTTCGGCGCATTGGGCGATCATCTTCTCGAAATGTCGGAACTGGTCACCGCGAAAGTTTTCGAGCTTCGAGTCCGCACATGCAACGGCGATCCGCTCTTTGAAGCGTGTTTCTCGAAGCGCATTGATCTCTTTGGCGGTCGGGATGGTCATGGGCTCAAGCCCTTGCCCTGCTGCCCGATCGAACTCGCGAAGGATGCCTCGTTGTTTGGGAGCGACAAACAGAATCGCCTGGCCGCTTCGCCCAGCCCGCCCGGTACGTCCAATGCGATGAACGTAGGCTTCGGTGTCGGGTGGCAGATCGTAGTTGATAACGTGGCTGATGCGCTGAACATCCAGTCCGCGAGCCGCAACATCGGTCGCAACGAGAATATGGATCGAGCCTTCCTTGAGTTGCTCGATGGTGCGTTCGCGCTGCGATTGTGCGATATCGCCGTTGAGGGCCACCGCCATGTACCCAAGCGCACGAAGTTGGTCTGCAACTTCGACAGTTGCAATCTTTGTCTTGACAAAAACAATCACACCGTCGGTCGGTTCTGCTTCAAGAACTCGTTGCAAGGCATCCACTTTGTGCCTGGGATCGACCACGAGGTATCGTTGTTGGATGGTATCGGCGGTTCGCTGACGGGATGCGACCGTGATCACGGTTGGATCTTTGAGGTGTCGGTTCGCGATCTGACGAATGGGTTCCGGCATGGTGGCCGAGAAGAGGGCAATTTGCCGACTATCGGGGGTCTGTTCGAGAATCCACTGAACGTCATCAACAAAACCCATACGAAGCATTTCGTCCGCTTCGTCCAGTACCAGACATTGCAGCATATCAACCCGCAAGCGCGATTCGCGCATGTGGTCCATCACTCGTCCGGGAGTACCGACGACCACGTGAGCTCCCCGCCGTAATGCGTGAATCTGCGTGGCGTAAGAACTGCCTCCATAAATGGGAGCGACGCGCAGTCCTCGAAGATGCTGGCCATACTTCAAGAACGATTCCGAGACTTGAATGGCCAATTCTCGGGTGGGCGTCAGCACCAGGACTTGGGTCTCCGGCAGTTCGACATTGATGCGACTCAGCAGCGGCAGTGCGAAGGCAGCGGTCTTTCCCGTACCGGTTTGAGCTTGGCCCAGAACGTCTCCCCCAGCAAGCAAGGGAGGAATGGTTTGGGCTTGGATTTCCGTCGGGTTTTCATACCCCGATTGGTCCAGCGCCTTGCAGAGTTCTTCGGGCAAATTCAGGTCACGAAAACAGACTTGGCTGTCCACCTGTTCGATGGTGCTCATGGAATTCCTACATGGTTACTATGTCCAAACGACCCAACTCACCGTTGGCTGCCACGCATTCGGTGGCAGAAACACGGGAAAGGATCGGTTCGGACTCAGCCATGGAGAGGACCACCGGTCCTGCTGAGCAGTAAGAACACTACTTTCCGAGCGTTTTTCATCGCAGAGGACCCGATGGTAGCCGCTGACTGGGCCTAGGATAAGGGGTAATTTCCGATAATCGAGCCTGAATGGTCAGATTCTTGTTCCCTGGTATAACCATTTGAGTGCCAGAACGGAGTCGAAACTTGATTTCGCTCGGTCTTGGTTTTTGCATCAAATGGCCTTCATTTTCACAAGTGGGAACTAAAACGATGTCGGAGTTTCGTACCGAAGTGGACTCGATGGGTGAAGTCCAGGTACCTGCAGCCGCTTATTACAGCGCCCAAACGCAACGTGCCGTCGAGAATTTTCCGATTTCTGGTTGGCAACTCCCAACCCCGCTGGTCCGTGCAATGGGGCGAGTCAAGCTGGCGTGCGCGGCCGCCAACCACCAGCTCGGGAAGCTGACGGGGTCAGGAAAGAATCCGCTCGACGAGAAACAAGTGCAGGCCGTGTTCAAGGCATGTGAAGAAGTGATCGCGGGCAAAATGGACTCGGAGTTCCCGATCGATGTATTCCAGACCGGCTCCGGGACGTCGAGCAACATGAACATGAACGAAGTCATCTCGAATCGTGCCATCGAGATTGTTGGTGGGGATCGCTTTGCGAAAAACAAACCTATCCATCCCAACGACCATGTGAACATGGGCCAAAGTACCAATGACACGTTCCCGACAGCCATCCACGTTGCGACCGCATGCGAGATTCGAACGCGACTGATTCCGCAACTCGAGCGATTCCATGCGATCCTGGTCGAAAAGGCTAAGGCATGGGATTCGATCATCAAGATCGGTCGTACCCACTTGATGGATGCAACCCCGCTCCGATTAGGCCAAGAATTCGGCGGCTTCGCCCGTCAGATTGCCCTTTCGATCGAACGGGCCAAGGTGGCGGAAAGGGCGGTGTACGAGTTGCCGGTCGGTGGTACTGCCGTTGGTAGTGGCATTAACACGCATCCGGAATTTTGTAAACGTGTCTGTGAGCATCTCGCACAACAAACCGGTATTCCCTTCGTAGAAGCCGAAAACCATTTCGAAGCCAACGCTCAGCGGGATGGGCTGGTCGAAGCGCATGGTCAGATCAAGACCATTGCGATGACCTTGTTTAACATCGCAAACAATATCCGATGGCTTGGGTCTGGTCCTCGTTGTGGGTTCTTTGAAGTCATCCTGCCGGATCGTCAACCTGGCTCGTCGATCATGCCAGGCAAAGTCAACCCAGTGATGTGCGAAAGCATGATGCAGTTGACGGCTCGTGTCATCGGCAACGATGGAACCATGACACTGTCAGGCGCGGCAGGAGGCAATTTCCAGCTCAATATCATGATGCCAGTCATGGGACATGCGATGCTTGAGAGCATCATGCTGCTGTCCAATGGTGTCAGCGCTTTCATCGAGTTCTGCATGGAAGGCTTGGAAGCCAACGCAGCAGCTTGCGAAGCTAGTGTCGAACAAAGCTTGTCGATGGTGACCAGCCTGAACCCATACATCGGCTATGAGAAGGCGGCCAAGTTAACCAAGGAAGCCTTCGCGTCCGGCAAGACCATTCGAGAGTTGTGCTTGGAGCAGAAGATCTTGGAGCCCGATGTCCTCCAGAAGGCTTTGGATCCGTTTAGCATGACGGAACCGCAGGCTTAGAAGGATCCCCCTTCCTTCGAGAGACCAAGGGAAATTCCAGAGACGAAAAAAGCCCATCGCAATGCGATGGGCTTTGTCTTTGATATCTGCGGATACTCTCGGCTAGGCCGGGACTGCTGGAGGACTAGCGTTCCAGGTGAAGTGTTGCCTTGATCGCTGAAGGACTAGCGTTCCAGGTGAAGGGTTGCCTTGATCTCAACTTCGTCGTTGATCTTGCCCTTGCCGTAAGCCATACCCCACTTGGTTCGGTCAAGTTTAAAGTCGGCTTCGAGGACGATCTCGCTGTCGTTCATCGATGCGCGGCATGGGACCTTCAACTCGGCGGTCTTATCCAGCATCGTCAGTTTGCCAATCAACGTTGGAGAGTCGGTTCCGACACCTTCCATGCCGGTCATCTCAAAGGTGATCTTCGGATACTTGCGCACGTCAAAGAAGTCTGGGTTCTTGAGGTGCTCGGTCAATTTTTCATCGTCGGACCACAAGCTGGTCGTATCGATCTCCAGCTTGAGCTTGCTCTTTTCCGGAGCATCCACATTGGCTTCAGCGTCTACCTTGAAAGCCTTGAAACCTCCCTTGTGGGCACCATCGGTTTTCTTACCGACAAAATCGATTTTGGACTTCTCCTTGTCCAAGGTCAACTTCTCAGCCAAGGCGGGAGAAGCAACGAAAGCCAACATGCCGACCAAAGCGATACTGCGAAACAACATAGAGAAGACCTCTTCTACTCGAGTAACAAACGAACGGTTCCCAAATCAATCGAGCTAAAATTGTACCAAACTGCCAACCCGTTTGTCATTTCGCTGTCAGGGATCGCTAAAATTTCACGAAGTGGATGGGCATGGACTGTTTTCGAGGAAGAACATGGCAACGGAATCTCGAATTTGGCAACGTACCGACACGCCGAGACGAGCGAGTGGCCGACGAGTCGTGTACTTCGTTGGGATTGCATGCTTTGTCTGGATATTCGCAATCGGGAATGCTGGCAAGGCAAATGATTTGGACCGCGCACGGGAGCTGGTGCGAGTTGGCGAGTACGAACAAGCGATCGATCTGGCCAAGGAGCAGGTTGCTAAGCGGGTGTGGAACGAGGCTTGGCCACGACTGTTGATCGATACTTACCTGACGATTGGCAAATTT
>JALOQW010000456.1 GCA_025459275.1 Pirellula sp. | reverse complement strand
CCGCTGTTTCTCGAATCCATGACGCCGAGAAGGTGTCCTTGTTCCTTCGTGTTCCGTTTTCTTTTCCACCAACCCCCAGCACAGTCGAACCACATCGAAGCTGGGTCTGGTTCGCTTCTGGATCGATTGGCAAATGGTGGCGATCAACGCGTTGGCGCAACGAGCCATTTGCAATCGTGGGGCCCAAGGCCATGGATCGTTTAAGAGCCAAGAGCGATCCGCCCTCCGTGCCATTCGTGCCTGGCACCGGGCGGCGGGGGGGACGGTTAAGGTTGGGGTTGGAGGAGTTGGGGGCTGGTGCGTTGGATCCATGCTCCTGCTTCCAAAAGCATGGACTCAGAGAAGTATTTGGAGGTTAGGACAACGGTTTGTGGTCGATTCCGTTCTTGGTCCTCTCCATACGCAACCACCAAACTGGGATGGCCGGTCAAATTCATGCGGGCCAAATCACCGTCACCTATCAGGAAATCGACTTCACGCAGAACCGCTTCCGTGGTCCGAATCAACTCGGCGCGAGCTCGCATCGAGTCTACATAATCCATGGCTGTGCAGAAGGACGCTTCTCGAAAGCTTGGACCCCATTGTCCAACTTGATCATCGTTTTCGATCGATGCAAATAGTTGGCTATGCATTGCTCCAGCTTCGATGGCGATGGTATCGGTCAAAGCTGCCATGCGGGGATCGGGCTCGAAGGTGATCTCTACCATCGTCGCGCCAGCATTTTCGAATAGCTCCGCCACTTGCTTTTCGCTTTGACGCATTCGACTGCGAACACCGACCCGCAATGATTTTGGCTCCCACGCAACATGAGGCCAAGCAAAGGGGCGTTCGACGATCGACGGGTCCAAGCCGTCCATCCCAAGAAGCGATTGAAAGATTAACCCGCAATCGTCGACAGTACGTGCGATCGGCCCAATCTTGTCCATCGACCAGCCCAAGGTCATGCAGCCGAAGCGACTGACGCGACCAAACGATGGGCGAAGTCCGGTAACGCAGCAAACGCGGCATGGGGAGACGATCGAGCCGAGTGTCTCTGAGCCTAAAGCGAATCCACACAGTCCGGCAACGACCGCTGATGCGCTTCCAGCTGATGAACCCGAACTGCCTTGCTCTGGATCCCAGGGGTTTCTTGTCATGTCGCGAAACCACCGGTCCCCCCAAGCTAGTGTTCCCACCGAAAGCTTTGCGAGCAACACAGCACCAGCTCGTTCCATCTTATCGGCGACTGTCGCTTTCGGAGCACGTTCTCGGTCTTGGTAATCGACGGCTCCCCAAGTCGTCGGCAATCCCGGAATAGCGATGATGTCTTTGGCTCCCCACGGGATACCGTGCAACGGTCCGCGATCTTTTCCTTCTCGCAATTCTTGGTCCATACGATCTGCTTGAACCAGACAATCGGGATTGAGCGTCACGACACAGTGCAGGATTGGATCGTAACGCTGAAGCCGTTCCAGATACATTTCCGTCAGCTGGCGGCTGGTGAAGTCGCCTCGCCTCAGTCCAATCCCTAGTTCCCGAACGCTCCAAAACGCGGATGACTCGAGGTCGGTGAAATCGCGGACAACCGCGGACACAGAATCAGAAATCGGTTCACTCGAACTCGCTTGTACTGCCGTTGCGGGAACCGTGTTGAGATTCTCGTCGGGACTCTGGGCTGCGAAGAACCATGGCATGAACACCGATGCCAGGGGGGTGTTCTCATCGAACGAGTGGCTTCGGAGCGCTTGGATTGACGGTAGTTTCGTTGAAAGTTCTTTGGCAAGGATCTCGCAATGCGCATCGGTCAATGGCACACGAGCAGTCCAACTGGCGGACTTGATCATCTCCGCGGTGATCGACTTGGGGGGCTCTTCTGGCGTCGGATCTTGTGTCGCGAGAGCTTCTGCCAGCACTTCTGCTTGCCCGCTTGAGGCGACGGCACCGGTTGCAATCAAACAACTTGTAATCCACGTGCGACGAGGAATCGAATGGTTCATTATGATTCTTCTGCGGCCAGAACACCCATCGCATTCAAGTCCGCATCACCGGTTGGAAACTTAAGATCTTTGCGTACTTGCTGTGCGGCCCAGATCGCAGCTCCAATGGCACCTGCATCATCACCGAGTTTTGCGAGCTTGATTTCGAACGTGTCTGCGTAACACTCGAGCACATTGTTGGCTACCGTCTTTTCGACTTCTTCCAAGTAGATATCGGATAGCGCTTCAACCAGCCCCCCTCCAAGAACGATTACTTCAGGAGTGAGCAAGTGGATCAAGTTCACACAGCTATAGCCAACGGTCCGGGCGGCTTTTCGGATGACTTGCTCGACAGCTTCATCGCCTCCTTTGACCGCAGCGGCCAACGCCTTGCTTCGAATCTCTGCGAGGTCTGTTCCGGAGGATTTCAAGAGCGTCGGAGCCTCACCTCGTATTGCAAGTTTGGCGCAACTGGCTGCGATAGCCAGTCGGCTCGCTTCGCTCTCAAGGGTTCCCGTCATTCGAGCGCCACTGGAATGATCGGTGGTCGCGATGCGAGTGTGTCCAATCTCCATTCCCGTATGCCGGCGGCCTCGCAAGATCTTTCCGTCGTAGACAAATCCTCCGCCGATCCCGGTCCCAGGAAAGATGCCCGCTACGCTATGGGCTCCGACGGCTGCGCCCACCGAGTATTCGCCAAAGACCCCAGCGTCCACGTCGTTTAGAACCGAAACAGGACGCTGAAAAGCGTCAAACAGCAAGTTCCCGAGAGGCACGTTTTTCCACTTGAGATTCACAGCCAAGTGAACGATCCCTCGCTCCATATCCACTGGTCCAGGGCATCCGATGCCGATGGACGCCAAGCCTTCCAGCGGCAAGTTGGCATCCGCGATCGTCTCTCGGATCAGATCTACAATTCGGATAACCCCTGCATGCGGTCCCTCCATCCCCTTTGATTTCTTTTTCTTGCGGCCGATAACCTTTAACTTCTCGTCAAGCAGCACACAGAGCATCTTTGTGCCGCCGAGATCAAAACCGCAAAAATAAGTTGCCGCCATATCCTGGGCTCTCGAACGCGTCCCGAAATCTTGAATCAGATCCCTCGATTATAACTGATCCCTGCGAGCAGGTCAGATAGATCGAGTACAATATCTCGCATCGTACCATACGCGTTCCGTTTGGAGTGCCCTCCGAACGGAATGCGGCGACCTGCCTCAATCATACCCTCCCCTCTCCCGCTTAGTTGCGAGCTATGTCGATGCCTGCACGTTGTTGGACCCCGTCTTGGAATTGGATTCGATGTTGGAAATGGTGCTTGGTAATCGTATGGATGATTGCCCCGTGCGCGATCGCGCAACGCGAATTGACTGATATTCCAGTGCCGGATCCCGCCGTCGAAAAAGCAACCTTCCAAGTCGATGACGGCTGGACCGTCGAACTCTTCGCCGGCGACCCTCCGATGGCGAAACCGATCCACATGAACTGGGATCAACGCCGGCGATTATGGATTGCGTCCAGCGAAACGTACCCGCAAATCAAGCCTGGCGAACCGTCGAATGACAAGATCCTAATCCTCGAAGATTCCGATCGCGATGGTCGCGCGGATCGAACCGTAGTGTTCGCGGATGGACTTCTGATACCGACCGGTGTGCTGCCCGCAAACGATGGGGAACACGCGAGCGCTTATGTGGCCAATAGCGATCAGTTGATCTATCTCAAGGATACCGACGGTGACTTGATCGCGGATCAACGTGACGTTGTCCTAACCGGTTTCGGCACGGAGGACACTCATCATCTGCTTCATTCTCTGCGGTGGGGGCATGATGGATGGATCTACATGAACCAGTCAATCTACATCCACTCGCACATTGAAACACCTTGGGGGGTTCAGCGTCTCAACGGTG
>JALOQW010000455.1 GCA_025459275.1 Pirellula sp. | reverse complement strand
TAGAAGTAGATCGCGGTCGATACCCGGATAGTGCCCAGCCACTATGTCGGCCAATTCCACCAGTGAGACGACGTGCTCGAGCAAACCGCCAGGGTACGCGTGATGGGTCTTTACCCCAGCAGGAGCTGTCTGCAAAGATTGGGAGAGCCCCGGGTCCTCCATGATGGTTTTGCAAAGGAGACGCAGTGTCGGGTTGGTTAGCGAGTCCATTCGCTCTGCCAGGCGAGCCCACGCCTGTTCGATCTTGCTCCGATCGATGGCGTTGAAATCCTCCGCGTCGACTTGAGACGAATCGATAGGGGCCAGGTGATTGACGATGAGTTGCAAGATTCCGTTATGGATTTGCGAAGTTCCCTGGACTCGTACGAAACAACCCTTGGGAAATCGTTCGGCCACCTTGTCGTCGGCATTCCAACGCATGGCTGAGATCATTCCAGTGCGGTCCTGCAGTTGCATCAGCAAGTACGTGTTGCCCTGCCGATTCGCGCGAACTTGACGATCCGCCACGCGGTAGATCTCGTCGATTGCAACCTGAGGTTGGATGTCTCGCACGAATAATCTCGGCATTGGCTGAATCGCTTTCTCGCGGGGAAAAGAATTTTACGTTTGGATTGGGAGCCTCAGCTGCTTGCGCTGGCGTAGCTACGCAGCGCTCGCTGAAAGACCCAGCGGCTGATGATCAAGGAAGCGATCGTAGCCGCAAACGCAAATGCGGCCAGCCCCCATTCCCAACCTTGCTTCGGGACAACTGGTTGAGCCAACAATCGGGCGGGTACGTTCACGATCACCAGAATCGGGATGATGAAGGTAAACACATACCACAGCGGCAGTCCCCAGCCTGACTGATAAATCTCCATGGGATAGCGAGCAAAGTTGGTGATGTAAAACCAGAAGTCGTAGAGGCTCTGGTTTCGCCCAAGCCAGATACTCGTTGCTGCCAAGCAAACGATCAAGCTGTAGAAGAGGCAGACGCCGCAAACCACGTACACGAGATAGAGCCCGATCGTCCCTGGATGCCAAGCCCAGGGGGGATCGGTTCGGGCCTGGAGGTGCGAGAGCCCGTAAAGCAAGATGATGATCCCCATGACCAGATTGCTTAGAGATGCCCAGTCCACTTTCCGAAACGAAATGAGGAACTGAGTATCCATCGGTTTGAGAAGGATGTAGTCCAAGCCGCCGGTACGAATCAGCTCACTGAATTCTTGCGCGTTGGGCATGAGGAACGCTTGGACAATCGAGTTGATGATCCAGGTTGTGGCTAGAAACACGTAGAACTCATAGACGCCCCAGCCAGTGGAAACGCCGATGCTGCGCACGTGATAGAAAACCAGCAGATAGAAGCCGAGGTTCATTAACAACCACGACAAGCTGGACACACAGTCGAGGAAAAAGTTTCCTCGAAAGGTCATGTCTCGGATCAGGCTGTTCCTCGCAAAGGCGAGGAACACCGCGATGTATTTTGAGATCACGCCCGAATCTTAGTGTTCGCGATACGGACGTTTGCCGCCGCCACCGCCACCGCCACCACCGCCACCACCACGGTATCCACCGCCTCCTCCCCCGCCGCCACCGGAGTAAGGTCTCGGTTGATTCTCGCGCGGACGCGCTTCATTGCAGGAAATCTGTCGGCCGGCCAGCTCTTGCTGATTCAACCCTTCGATGGCTGCGAGAGCCTCATTGTGATTCGGCATTTCAACAAACGCGAATCCGCGGGAGCGACCTGTTTCCCGATCCACGATGATGCTGACTCGAGCAACCTTACCGAACTGACTAAACGCTTGCTTGACTTCGTCCTCTGTTGCTCGGAACGACAAATTGCCAACGTAAATATTCGTCACTGAACCAAACCCTTGAGTACAACGCGTCTTCCACAACGGGAAGACTCACGAAACGAACGCATCGTCGCGAGCGAGATGCGTATACCTAGCCTACGTCCTGTTTATTCGCAGTGCGTTTGAGGATCATCGGCAACCTCGATGCGTTGCATGAAAGGCAACCCTCGATATGTTGAGCAAGATTCAAGACGCACGCGAGGTTGCAAAACCAAGGCACTCCGGTACCGATTATCAAGATTCGCTGAGAGCGAGTCAACGCGAGCCCCTCGGGAATTCACAGAATCCACCCATTTGCAGGCATAACCGTTTGTTTTTCGGCCCTTTTCGTCGCGGAATTCGGACTGGTCTGAGGAATTCTGGGAAATCGTCCCTGCGGTGGCTGTTTGCGACTCAGATTTCGCACCGCGTGCGATCAATGAAGGGCATCCCATGGTTTTGGAGCGAACGCTTCGAGCCAACGCGAATCGTCTTGAGCGCGCTCTGGTTCGTTCATCGCTTCGAGGATCTTCATGCGATGGTAGCGAATGGTTGCTAAGGTCTCTAGAAGTTCCGGGCTCACTCGTGCGACCAACGGGAACTTCTCGAGTACCTGTTGGTGCGCCCAGCCGACCGTTTGCTCTGACTTGTCTTCTCCCTTATCGCCCGATGCTTTACCTTCGTCCTTCAAGTTTGCCGGCGCCCCGGATTCCAAGGTTTCATTCATGAATTGCAACATTGGCTCGAGAGCGGTGTTTGCGCGAAGCTTGCCGTCGAGAATCTCGATGCTGCGATCAATCGCGGTGAGTGCTTCGTCGTATCGCCCCATTCGATAGAGAATCCAGGCTTTGGTATCCAAAAACGACTCGTTGTCCTCTCCTTTCAGCGCCAAGTTGATTTCGTCGAGGGCCTGATCCAAGTCGGTGTTGGCGAGGGATCGCAAGTAGGCGATCAAATTGTTTTGCGTGGGGCTGCGATCCTTGCGGGCCGGCAAGAACTCCTCGAGCAAAGCCAGCGCGTTACCGAAAAATTTTCGATCCAACATGAGGGATGCGATTTCGGTCGCCGCTCCGGCCCGTTGATCCGGGTCGGGGATCTTCCGGACCATTTTGGCCCAGATCGAGTTGTCAGAAGGGGGGCTCTCCGGAGAAAACTCGATACGGCCCAATTGCTGCCAGAAATTTGCATCCTGGCTGATGTCTGGCGACAAGTCGTAGGCTTTGGACAGTAGTTGCTGCGAACGCTCCACGTTGCCCTGATCGAACTGGTTCGCCGCATCCGCCAGTAGCCACCTAGCATACGCACCGGGGTAGAAATAATCCCACAGCACCGGCGCGACGGGTAACGCGATCAAGAAAAGGACTAATAGTCGTTGGACCCACAAGCTGCGTTTCATCCGTGATTCCTGGAGCGTTTCGACGGTAAATGGATGGGTTGAGGGGTGTTCGGCAAATTCGGCGTCTGGATTACAATCCATCCCCAAAATGTATCGCAGTCATCCTTCGCGAATCCATCAAACCGTATGCCTTTGTTCGAGATCGAGACCGATTTCCACATTATTATAACGTGGGCCCAGGACGAAAGTGCCGCGATGCACGTTTGCGCGGACGCTTTCCCGCATGACACGATTCGTCGAATCACTCGACGACCGAGGGACTCCTGGGTGATTTCCAAAGGGGCCCTAGGGGTCGCTGGTGCTTCCATCGATATTTGCTCCATCGCGAGAGATTGCTTGTCGAAATCTTCTGGAGACAAACTGCAGGCCATCCGCCTCTACATGTCAGAAACGGGAGCCGATTTGGAGAAGGCCCGGCGCGTCATTGAGTCCAATATGGTCATGGGTTGGTAACAGGAGTTGCGAGTGGAACCGAGACTATCGAGTCTGACGAAGAGTTGCCGGGCATTCGAAAGAGCGAGGCAGCACCCGCCAGAGCCTTCGGCGCCGTGGGTGGTCATCCGTTGTTCATTGAACGTGCCAGCGGCCAGTACTTGTTCGATATCGACGACAATCGCTATCTGGACTACATCGGCTCTTGGGGCCCGATGATTCTCGGGCACGCCGAGCCGCGGGTCATCGATGCCATTGTTCGCGCGGCTGAGAAAGGGACATCCTACGGAGCCCCGACGGAGAACGAATCGCACTTGGCCGAGCTGATCATGCAGGCCGTTCCAAGTATAGAACGAGTGCGACTGGTCAATAGTGGCACCGAAGCCACCATGAGTGCCATCCGTGTCGCGCGAGGTGCGACCGGTCGGGCTAAGATCGTCAAATTTGCGGGTTGCTATCACGGGCACGTCGACTCCCTACTTGTCGCGGCCGGGTCCGCTGCCGCAACCCTTGGTGTTCCGGACTCACCAGGGGTGACTCTCGGAGTCAGTGCCGATACAATCGTCTTGAACTACAATGACTCGGAAGCAGTCGCTTTGCTCTTCGATGCTCACGGTCACGAAATCGCAGCCGTCATCCTCGAACCGATCGTTGGAAACATGGGTACGGTGTTGCCAACCGAATCTTTTTTGCAGACTCTCCGTCAGGAGACGCTCAAGCATGGAGCGATCCTGATCTTCGACGAAGTCATGACCGGTTTTCGCGTGGCCTATGGCGGCGCGCAAAGTATATTCAGAATCGAACCGGACATGACCACGTTAGGAAAGATCGTCGGGGGTGGTCTTCCTCTCGCCGCGTATGGAGGCAAGGCGGACATCATGGACCAAGTCATGCCTGCCGGAAAGATCTATCAAGCCGGGACTCTCGCGGGGAATCCCCTCGCTACAGCGGCCGGAGCAACGACTCTCGAGATACTGAGGGACGAGCCACCTTATCAACAACTTGAAACGCTCGGCGAACTGTTAGGCAGCGGACTCGAGAATGCGGCGGCTCAAGTCGGCATCCCTGCGAGAATGCAACGTGTGGGTAGCATGATGACTTTGTTCTTTTCTGAATCTTGGGTCACCGATTGGCCTTCGGCCGATCGGTGCCATCGCAAGCGATTCTCCGATTACTTCTGGGGCCTGATCGAGCATGGTGTCTACATGCCCTGCAGTCAGTTCGAAGCCCTCTTCTTCTCCGCGCGTCATACACGAGAGGACATCGAGCAAACGATTGCTGCCGCCGAGAAGGTGCTGGCATCCATGGCAAGCCATTGAAGCGTAGCCCGCCGAGAAGCGAGCATCGTTGACGGCATTACGATTTTTCCGACCTCTGTGGCTGCTCCGGTTGGGTTTCGTTTGAATCCGGATGACTTATGAGCCACCGGTGCGATGACGAAAATCGGATGCGCAAGCAGGATTGCCCACAACCTTGGATCCGGGTGGGATGTT
>JALOQW010000096.1 GCA_025459275.1 Pirellula sp. | reverse complement strand
GCGTCCGACACTGCAGCGCTACCATGACCCTCAACGCTTGAATTGAATCCAGGGGGCCAAAGGGATGAATGCACGGAGGGTTGGTGTCGTGAGTTCCGACAAAATGGTCGTTAAGCCGCGGGAGCTCTTTAAACGGATCATGGAACGATTCGATTCTCTGCGTGCATTCATTCGGCAGCACCCAGAAACCGTGTCCCTCAGCACGTTGTCGAACTGGGTCAAGGAGTGGCCGAAGGACAAGGGCTGGTTGGCCTTAACAGCGAAAATCTCGAGCGTGGCGAACGCGTTGGACTGCAAGATCGACGACATCGCCGCTCCCCCTCGTCCTCAACCGGTTCTTCTAGACAGCCGTTATGTGCTGATCGCAGTTCTGGGAGGATCGAGCCCGAAGCAAGTAGAACTCGACGTTCGGGGGGAAGAGCTGTTTCTCACCCATGGCGAAGGCGAACTGCAATCGTTGCGGGGGAATGTCGTAACCGTTGGAGAACATTGCTTGACAGGCATCCTTTCGGTTCATTCACCCCATGTCTCCCATCGGGCAGGTGAACTCGAACCGCCCCCCGAGGAAATGACCATCCAAGCCCAATGGGAAGGGGACAAAATCCGAGGAGTGTGGACGGCAAGGGATGGCAAAGGGAATTTTCAAACCGCTCATTTCGAAGGAGTTCGGCAAGAAACCTCAAACCGACGAGGTCGTCGCGCCGCCTGCTGTTGAGGTTCCCGCAGTTGATCCTGTTCGTCTGCTATGATAGACCGCTTCATCGTTTGTGGAGCGCATCATGAGTTTAGACGCAGGAGGGGGCAACGTCGCAAAGAACGCCCCGCAGATCGAGTGTTCGACCAGACTTCTTCAACATGCAATCGACCGATGGCTAGCCCGGATCACGCTCTCCAGTAAAGCAGAGGGTGCGATCGCGTCCGACGTGCGTCATTACGCCGGCATCACGGGCTGGATAATTCCGGACACACTCCTCTCTGACGAGAACAGCGACGGAGATCATCTGATCTGGCTTTTGGATCAAGCGGAGAAAGCGGACCAAACGATCCTGACCAACGCCATCCATCGCGCCATTCAGCTTTTGAGCTTTGAAGATTCCTTGCAAGATGCTGTCGAACGCGCCGCTCGCCGCCAAGTGTACAACCTTGCCTACGGTTTGACGCACGAAATCAACAACCCCTTAGGGAACATGGTAGCGCGAGCCCAACGGCTATTGGTCGAAACGACCGATCCCGGAAATCGCAAGTCCTTGTCGACGATCATGGATCAAGGAATGCGGGCCCATGAAATGTTGGCAGAGGTCATGCGGGCGGTCCAACCCACCTCGCTTGCACTTACAACCACCGATGTCTCGGCTGTGATCAAGCAGGTTTGTGAATCGCTGCAGAAACAAGCCGGCGAGAGAGGCATTGCATGGACGTACCGTTGCAGCAGCGAAAAACTTCATGCAGCTGCCCATGCCTCCTCTTTGTTGGATGCATTCCGAATGTTGGGGCTCAATGCGCTGGAAGTTTGTGGCCCTAACGACGCGATCGATTGGAGTTGCGACCTTCTACCCAAGTCTTCCGATTCGTCACGCATCCGAATCACCATCCGGGATACGGGACCAGGACTCTCTGCGGAGGCCCAGCGATCCGCCTGGGATTTGTACTTTAGTGGTCGTGAACATGGCCGTGGACTTGGGATCTCGCTCGCGGTGGTGAAGCGGATTATCGAGCAGCATCACGGCACCATCGCGCTCCGTTCGGAATCGGGAGCGGGATGCAGCGTGGAAATCGAACTGCCTGCGGTGGATGCGCCTGCAGCCGCGAGGCCCAAGCTCACTTGGTAAGCTGCTTCTTGGCTTCCACGCGCAACCGGCATGCTTCGAGCATTTGAATGATCTGCTCAACGGAAAGCTGTTCGGCCCTCAAACTCGGCGCCAAACCACAACTTTCAAGGACCTGATCCACCTCGGACTTGTCGAGTTCTTCCTGCAATGCCGTCGCTAATTGGCTTCGAAGAAACTTTCGACGGTGAAAGAACAAGGCTCTCAGCTTGCCATGAAAGAATTCCAAATCCTGGATGCGCGCTCGTTTGCTCGGGTTCAAGCGAATTCGAAGAATGGCCGAATCGACTTTGGGCTGCGGCCAAAAAACCGACGGTGGCAGGACACGCAGAATCTCGCAGTCACACTGCGACTGCATCCAGACCGTAAGAGCGCTGTAGTCTTTGCAGCTGGGAGCAGCCGTGATGCGCTCCCCAAGTTCCTTCTGGATGGTGACCACCATCCGTTCGACGAGGGGTGTCTCGGTCAGAAGATTGCTGATGATGGGAGTTGCGACGTTGTAAGGGAGGTTGGCGACCAACTTAAAGCACGGCTGATCGATAGCAGACATGGCGGTGGCCACGGACTCCAGTATCTCTTGCCGTAGATGGTTCTTGTTACGAAGGGCATCGCACGACAGTAACTCGACATTCGCAAACGACTTGAGTTCACGTGCCGCGAGAGCCTGCAGATCTCGATCCACTTCGACGGTGATGACCCTCCCAGCTTTGAGAGCCATGGTCTTGGTTAAAGAGCCAAGCCCCGTCCCTACTTCAAGGACCACATCGTTGCGAGACAACTCCGCACCATCAATCAAGATGTTGAGGAGATTCAAGTCAATGAGGAAGTTCTGGCCGTACTTGGTTTTGGGTTGAAGCCCCGCACGCTCCAGGGTTTTGGCGAGGAACGATAATGTTTGTCGTTCACTCATCGAATTTCGAAGATCCCTTCTACTTCGACTGCCATGCCTCCAGGAAGGGAATTCGTCCCCAAGGCGCTTCGAACACCGATACCGTGATCATCACCCCAAAGATCGACAAAGACCTGGCTACAGCCATTGATAACCAAAGGGGACTGTCCAAATTCATCAGTGCAACGAACGAGTCCGAGGAGCTTGACAACACGAACGACACGATCGAGATCCCCCAAACCTGCTTTGAGTGTGGCGAGAATCGCCAAAGCCGTTTGCTTCGCGGCCGCTTTGCCCCCCTCCACGTCGAGGTCAGCTCCTACGCGCCCCAGCATGATCGTCCCATCGCTATTGAGGGGACCATGCCCAGAAATGTAGGCCAGATTTCCGACGATCAGCATGGGCTTGTAAAGGCCCACCGGCTTGGGAGCAGGGGGGAGCTTGAGGCCTAAAGATTCGAGTTTTTGTTCAATGTTTGCCATGGGAGGATTGCCTTTCTTTTCCGCTGGATCGAAGCGTAAAGCATAAATGGAATCGTCCAAGGCTGCAAACCAACCTAAGCAATCGACGCCATTCGCTCAAGAAAGACGGAACGGGACAGTTTTCCTTGGAGGAATTGATACGCGAGGATGTATTGCTGGATCCGATGCCGGTCCTCCTCGCAATGATCCGACCGATAAGCGACGCGGTCCAATCGATAATTGTCCCAAAGATCCGCGATTTTGGCTTCTTTAGCGATCGGATTCTCGGCGAGCCTCAGAATGTACTCACCGTAGGGCATTCCTTCCGTGCGAGTCAGCAGTTCAACAGCCTCAACAACCTCGACCGCCAAACCCGCACTGCGAAGTGTTTCCGCCGTCGCATCCGTATCTTCGAGAACATCATGCAGAAGTCCTGCTTGCATGGATTCCGAAGACTTGCATGCGAACATGACACGCAACAAATGCAACAAGTAGCATTCCCCCGCTTTATCGCGCTGCCCCGCATGGTGTTGCACCGCCAGCCGCAACGATCGCTCGATGGCTTCTGCAGAATTCAAGCGTTCATCTTGCATGGAACTTCACCCAACTTCGAGAGCCGGCCGATTGGCGTAAAACTGAAAACGATGTTGATTGATCGGATCCGAATGATAGATGGCCGCACCCAAAGGCGCGAAGGGGATCGGTTCAAAGTGTTCCCACCCCACAACCTCATCGGGTGGAAAGGGAGCGTGGGCTGGAAGATTGTTCCACCCAAACACAAACAGTCCTCCGACGCGGAGCACCTGATGCACCCCCTCGAGCGTTTTGTCCAACGCCTCGGGGGTATCGAGTCCGAATCCGAATACGCCATTCATGATGATGCAGTCGAGTTCCTGCGTCCCGAAATGGGCACCCAAGGACTCGCACGAACCGACGATATGACGATGAGAACCATACTTGGCCGCAGCAGGATCGATCTCGAGCGTGTGAAAGACTCGGTCGTGAAACATCCACGGATAGTGAAGCGTATACCAGGCACAACCAATAAAGAGGATCGCTTGAATCTTCGAGTCGCCATGGATAGCCGGAAATATCACTTGCTCCAGTACGATGCGATCTTTCCTGAGCTTTCGGGTATCCCATCCCCATCGCATAAGCAGTCGATGCGCGCCGGCTCGCCAGCTCTTCCAACCCAGCGATTGACTCATCGGCGGTCCAGCATCCCGTTCTCTTGAAACCACGCGATGGTCTCATCCAAAGATTGCGAGGCAGGTCTAGAATGGTACCCCAGCGCCTTCGCCGCTCGTTGGCTTGAATACCAATGATACTGGGCTCCCATCCGAAGTGCGGCAGAATTGAAGATCGGTTCGCGACCCGTGGCTTTGGTCACGATGTCTCCAATCGTTCCGATCAGCCAACGGCCTGGTGGTCGCATGGCGATCCATGGTTTGCGACTTCGGAATCGCGATGCAATCTCGGACCATAAACGAAAGTAGGTCCAGTTTTCGCCAGCTAGGATGTAACGTCCCCCTTTCGGAGCATCCGTGAGCGCCCTGAGCGTCGCGCAGGCAACATCGCGCGCATCGCATACCGAGCAGCCTCCCGATGGTGCCATCGGTGGAGCACCGTGGCTCAAGTCCAAGATCATCCGGCCACTGCTCGGTTTCCAGTCCCACGGACCTAGCATAAATCCTGGGTAGACAATGACCACGTCGGCCCCTCGATCAAGGGCTGCTAACGCTTCTTGTTCTGCCCCCTTTTTGGAGAGGACATAAGTGCATGGAATCTGTGGATCCCCCGACGAGTCTTCATCGCTGACTCCGTCCTTGGTTCCTACGGGCAACGCGTTGACCGACGAGACATGCACGCATCGGACCCCTTGCTCGGACGTCAGCTCGAGCACGTTTCGCGTTCCAAGAATGTTCACTCGGTCGGATGTGTCCCTGGCGGTCCAGCCTATATGAATATGTGCGGCACAATGAATCAGACCATCAAAGGAACTTGGCATCGCATGCCGCAAGGAGTCGCGATCTGCAATGTCCGCATCGACGGGAATCACCGGCAACCCGCTCAGAGACTTGTCTTGGCTTGCTCGCCTGGAAACAGCAATGACGTCGTGACCTTGATCGATGGCAGCCCGAACGACATTGTTCCCCAACAATCCCGTCGCTCCCGTAACCACGATCCGCATGTGAGGTAAATCTCCGTGTTTTCTTGAATCATTTCCCTGCAATCGCTTGAATTCCTCGTGGAATCGGTCGCAAGAATGTGGACTGCACAAATAGAAATTGCGTTTATAATCTTCGATTCGCCCAAGCCCGGCAATGGGCTCTTTCCTCCTCCTCTTTCTTGCAATGACAGATGCCGATTATCGAAACACGCAACCTGACCAAGCAGTTTGGTGCGGGAGATTTGGCGGTGGAGGTCCTGAAAGGGGTCAATTTGTCGATTGACGCAGGGGAGTTTGTCGCCCTGATGGGCCCAAGCGGATCGGGCAAGAGCACCCTGATGAGCATTATCGGGGGTATCGAACCTCCGACATCCGGGCAGGTGTTTCTCGATGGAATCGATATCTCAACGCTGGACGACGACGCGCGGACGATCCTGAGGCGGCGAAAGATTGGCTTTGTGTTTCAGGCCTTCAATCTGATCCCCACATTATCCGCGTTGGAAAACGTCGCCCTGCCGATGGAGCTTGACGGTCTTCCAGGAGACCAGGCCAAATCGCGAGCCATGAGGGCACTCGAACGTGTCGAAATGCAACACCGTCACCACCACATTCCATCCAAACTCTCGGGCGGAGAACAACAACGAGTCGCCATCGCCCGGGCGATCGCCATCGAACCCGTCATCCTTTTGGCCGATGAACCGACAGGAAACTTGGATTCGCGGCAAAGCGGACGGGTGACCGAGCTGTTGCGCGGGTTGGCTTCGGAGTCGCAGCAGACCATTATCATGGTGACACACGACGCCGTCGTTGCACGCACGGCATTCCGTCTCGTGAAGTTCCGCGATGGCAATATTGAGACAGACATCACCCGTGCTGAGTTTGAGTCGAATGCTTCCGTGTTTCAAGTTACCGCAGGCCGCAACCCGACGGACGCTGCTTAAGTCGCTCACGAGAACTCGCTATGCCACTCAGCCGATTGTCTCTTCGTGAAATGCAACAACGTCCCGTACGAACGTTGCTGACGTTGCTCAGTATCCTTATCGGTGCGGGTGCCATCGTTGCAACGGCGGTTTCGTCACGCTCCGCCCAGCGCGCGCAGATGGCGATGGTGGAGGCCGTCACGGGACGAGCCTCATTGGAAATCACTGCTGCTGCCGGCGCGCCGATGGATGCAAAGGGGCTGACGTTCCTCGGCGACCTTCCGAATATCGAGACGATCTCCCCGTTGATTCGACGATTCTCCATGATGACGGTCAAGAACAAGGAGAACGACCCCAACGGCAAGTCGAGCGGATCTCGAAAATTCCGTGTGCAATTGGTCGGAGCCAATCTGCGACAAGACCAGAAGGTTCGAGGAACCCGTGTCATCCAAGGGGCTGAATTTGAGTCACTGAATGAAACCGAACCCAGCGATCAGCCCACATCGGTCTGGGTTGATTCGGGTTTCGCCGACGCTGCCGGTGTCGCGGTAGGCGACGACGTCAAGCTTCTCACCAAGAGCGGCGTTCAAACCGTTCGCATCGCAGGCTTCACGGAATCCAAGGACGCCTCGAGCGCCATCCAGTCCGCCGTAGTGATCGCCCCACTGCGCATTGTGCAACGCTGGACCCGTTCACAAGGCAAGGTGGACGTTGTGCAACTCGTTGTGGAAGACGAAAATCTCGTACCGGAAGTACAAAGCGCGGTCGAAGCACAGTTGCCGGAAGGGGTCTATGTTCGAGTCCCGACACTTCGCAGCCAGGTTGCCAATGAGAGCACCACGGCCATCCAACTCGGCCTGTTGATCGCCACCATCTTCTCCTTGATATTGGCGACCTTCATCATCTTCAATACGTTTCAGATGAACGTTGGTGAACGACGTCGTCAGCTAGGAATCCTCCGAGCCTTGGGAACGACGCGAAGACAAATCCTGTGGATGATCTTGCGCGAAGCGTTCCTTCTAGGTTGCATCGGGAGCGTCCTCGGATGCGTGGCAGGTTATTACGGTGCGTCGATCTTGAACCAGTCGACCTCCGCACTTCTTCAAATCGATATTCCGGAAAGCTCCCTAACTTGGGTGCCGATCGTCGTCGCGTTGTTTTGCGGAGTGTCGGTGTCGTTACTGGGTGCAGCCATACCCGCCTTTATGGCAACGTATGCGTCACCCGCTGATGCCATGAAGCCGATCTCCAGCCAACCGATGCACCTGTCTCTCTGGTTTTGGTTTGCAGGTGGCGTCACCATGTTCCTACTCGGTGGTGTCATCCAATACATCGCTGCACTTGAAATCATTCCAATCCGTTCCGGAACCGCAGGTATCGTCATCATGATTGTGGGGGTTGTCTTGATGCTCCCTGCCTCACTGCCAGCCCTGACCTCACTCGCCGCAACGCCACTCATGCCCTGGTTTCCCATCGAGACCAAATTGGCGCGCAAACAGATTTTGCGCAATCCAGGACGATCCTCAATGACCATCGGCATCCTGCTGGTAGCCATGGCCATGGGATTAGGCATGGCCAGCACCATTCTCGATAACATCCGGGATGTCCAAAGTTGGTATCGTCGAAGTATCGTCGGAGACTTCTTCATCCGTGCCGCCATGCCCGACATGAGCAGTGGTCATGCAGCCGACATGCCCGACGATTTCCCAACACGCGTTGAACAAGTCGCCGGTGTATCCATGGTCGATACACTCCGCTTTGTCAGCGCACGTTCCGGCGAGAATTCCGTGATCGTTGTCGTCAGGAAATTCAACTCCGATACGAACGACTTTTTCGATCTGATCGACGGTCAAGAAGAAGACGTCACCCGAGGGGTGCAGGCCGGCGAAGTTGTCATCGGTTCCGTCCTTTCGGAGAGAACGCAACTGCGACGGGGGGATTCCATCGAACTCGAAACGAAAGAGGGTAAAGAGACCCTCAAAATCGCCGGAGTAACCAACGAATACTTGGCAGGTGGCTTGACCGTGTACATGGAGGCCAACATGGCAAAGACATTGCTGAATGTCGAAGGTACCGATGCCGTCATCGTTAAAGCCAAGCCCAGCGATTTCAAGCAAGTCGAAGCACAGCTAAAGCAACTCGCAGAGTCGGAAGGACTGATGTTGCAGTCCTATGCGGAAATGGTGCAGTTGATCGAAGGAATGATCAACAATGTCGTGGGAGGACTTTGGACTGTCCTCGCACTCGGGTCATTGATCGCTGCGTTCGGATTGATCAATACCCTCGCGATGAACATTCTCGAACAGACTCGCGAGATAGGGATGCTACGAGTGATTGCGATGACTCGCTCTCAGATCCGCAGAATGATTTTGGCCCAAGCCTTCATCATGTCGATCATTGGCATCCTGCCCGGACTTCTGATGGGGCTAGGGATCGCCTCAGTCATCAACTTGACCACCATGATCGTGACCGGGCACCTCGTGCGATATCATTTTTATCCTTGGCTGATCGTATCCGCAGTGGTCATTGAACTGCTCGTCGTCTTTCTTGCAGCTTTCCTTCCAGCCGAACGGGCCGCACGATTGAATCTGGCCACCGCCCTTCAGTACGAATAGCCACACCGGCGCATCTACCTGTTATGCATTCCTTCAGCCCTCGCGGGGGAACCAGCGAGTCCGCCGAGGAATGAGATAAATGGTTGTTGTCCAAGGTCTCAACGATCGCATTAATGTTGAAGGCGACGGACATCAGCCAGTTTACCGTCAGCATCGAAATGAATATCCAATGAATCGTAGTCCATTCGGTGACCGCTCCACATACCAAGGTTATAACTGTAAACATCGTCGCGTTTCTCAAAGTCTGGCGTTCCGAGGAGCTCCTCGACATCGGATCGAGTCATCCCCTTCTTCAAGTAATTCCATTGAAGATCCGTTACCATGGATGCACGAGGATTGTCCGGGTCATCGTCTTCATGGAATCGATGCCATAACTCTCGGTCGAAGTATCGACCCGCGAAAGGGTCCATCCAGGATCGGATCCACATTAAGGAGCTGATTGAGAATGCAACAATCACAATGAGAATCAGGAGCGATCGAAGGGAAAAGCGAGGAAATTTCGACGAGCTCTTTGATTTTGGCGTTGGTGTACCCACTTGCTCACCTCTGTCTTGACGCTTACGAAACAGAAAACCAGCGTTTGTCGTTACCCAACAACGCGTCATAGTGGCTGAAGCGACGTTATCCCGACGCAACCGATCCGACCCAGTCTTCGGTTTGTTCGCCCAACCGGAACAGCGCTTCACAGGCTATGGTTGCTTGGGCAAGGATTCCAGGAGCACTTCGACGGCTTTCGCAAGTTGTTTGTCTTCGCCGCGCGCCATGCTCTCGGGATCGTTGATAACCAGGACATCCGGCTCGAGCTGCATGTTCTCGAGATATCGACCCGCGCGATCGACCATGCCTACTTGAGGGATACCGAACACCATCGACGGGTCAATCATCGTTTCCCACCAAACAGCCGTCGCCGTTCCGGGAACCGGGGCCCCAATCAGTTTGCCAAGCCCCAATTCCTTAAAGGCCCACGGGAAGAAGTGAGCATCGGAGTAGTTGCTCTCGCTCTGCAGCACAGCCACAGGCCGAGTCCATTTGGCAAACGGTTCTGCGCCGAGATCGCCTCGTTCCTTTTCGCGAGGTACGAAGTACACATAGTCCTTGCCTGACAAAAAAGTCACGAGATGGTCGTGCAACCAACCGCCCCCATTGAATCGTGTATCAACAATCAAGGCTTCCTTTTCGCTGTTCTCACCGAGGACTTCGCTGTAGACCCGACGGAAACTCGGGTCATTCATGCCTTGCACATGGACATAACCGATGCGACCGCCCGAGAGCTTTTCGCACAATTCACGCCGCTTCGCGATCCAACGTTCATAAAGCAGGCCCGATTCGTCACCCACGCTGATCGGCTTGATGACCTCTTCCCACTCTTGGTTGTTGTCTGGGTTCAACAAACTCAGCCGCACATTCTTGCCGACTTTCTGGTTCAATTGACGCCAGGGGTCGATGTTCGGTTCGAGTCGCACTCCATCGATGGCCAAGATCAACGCTCCTGCATGGATCTTGGAAGCGGCTTTGTCGACCGGGCCCTGTTTGATAACCTCTGCGACCTTGAGGCCAACTCCTTCATGCTTCACGTCATACAACAAGCCCAAGGCGGCTGTCGTTTCGCCCGCAGAACCACGTGGGCGATAGCGTCCACCGGTATGAGAGGCGTTTAACTCGCCCAGCATCTCTCCCAGGAGGTCGGCGAAGTCGTGATTGTTGGTGACGACCGGCAAGAATTCCTCATACGCTTGCTTGGTTGCCGACCAGTCTACGCCATGAAGCTTGGGATCGTAGAATTTTTGCAACGTTTGACGCCATGCATGCTCAAACATGTAAGCTCGCTCGCGAGGCAAATCGATCTGCATCTCGGCTGCGAATGGGATCGGTTTGCTCGTCGCCTTTCCTCCCGGTGAAATGGCTTCCTTCATGTCGACTTTGGCAAGCGTGCCTCCTTGCAAAAGGAATGCGGATTTGCCGTCCTTGGAGAACTCGATCGCTCCCCCTTCCTTTTCGAAACTGGCAACACGATACGAGGTCTTTTCCCGGACCTTGGTAACCCACAGCTCCGTTTTGTTCTCGATACGTGACAAGAAGATCAGCGTCTCTCCATCGGGTGAAATGTCGTATGACGAGACGGGTGAGGAGAAGAGGGTCAGTCGCTTGATGCGGAGTTCCCGATCTTTCAAATCGACCTGGACGGGTTCAACGGGGAGTTGTTTGTCTGTTTCCTTGTCCGAATCGCTTTTGTCCTCGTCCTTCTTCTTTTTCTTCTTATGCAGTCGCTCGAAGTCTTCCTTGTTCAAGGTGAACTTGTCATAAGCAGCCTGATTCAGATAGAACGCAAACACATCCTGCTCGCTTCCCCAACTGCCGTGACTTCGCATGCCATAGCGATCCGAGACATACAGGAGCGCGGAGCCGTCTGGACTGAAATGGGGGGAGCCTTCGGCATAGCCACTGTTGCTGACATTGGTTATTTCGCCGGTGGCCACATGGATGAGTCCGATCTCTTCGATCCATCGTTTGTGACCATGGTACGTGCACGAAACCCACTTGCTGTCCGGCGACCAATCGTAAGCGATATCGCCGTCCGAGTAGGAGAAGTTCTTCTTTCCAGGGACGAGTGTTCTGGTTTCTTTGGTGTCGAGGTCCAGCAGTTTGAGTTCGATTCGGTTCTCCAAGTAAAGGAGCTTTTTCCCGTCTGGAGAAACCAGTGGCTGGAAGGTTTCTTCCGGACCGGCCAGGACCGCTTCCTCAGTCAAGAGCGTGGAGTATGCGAATCGATCCTCTTCCTCGCGCGTGATTTTGGTCTGGTAAATGTTCCAGGAGCCGT